>JAQYWN010000229.1 GCA_029379265.1 Rhizonema sp. NSF051 | reverse complement strand
AAGATGGGATATATAATGGTATAATAATTTTCACCATATTGTACAACACCCTGATAACATTACCATCACATATATTAAGCTTGAATATTGGTGTTTTTCTTGACTCTTAAGTACCTACAAAGCAGCTTAATCAAAATAAAGAACAATCTCAGAGCCAAGTTTCTTCAGCTCTGATTGAACTAGATCGACGCCGATACGCTTAATTTCAGGTTCTAACTCAGCAGCAATAAGATAACCAAGTTTTGATCCTTCATCATCAAGACGTTGAGCTTCAATCCATTCTCTAGCAAGTTTCCTTGCTTGTGTTGTTTTCAAAGCTTCTTGAGAAGACAGACCATTTTTCTCAACACCCTGAGTTTGGAGAAACTGAACTGTTTTATCTCGATGCCATAAATAATAAGGTTTGCCCTCGTTCGGGGTAATTTTATTAAAAAAGCCACCAGTAATTGCTTTCTGCGTAGGTTCACCGTCTTTTTCTCTTAGTCCATACTTTTTTAGAAGATTGCCAAACTTGACTGCAGAAACACCGAACTCTTTGCCTAGCTCAGTTAGTGTCCGCCAAGTTTTTCGGAAGCTTTTTTTGTGATCCATATATTTTTATGATTCATTGCGGATAATGTGAGGTTCCCCGCGTTGAAGCATCTGCCGTGCCAAGGACGCAGAGAACTAAGATCGGTAAACTTACACCCAGCACGAGGAGTGTTTATATCACGTCCGGTAAATTAACCTTAATTCTGTCTCAAACTCACCCCGCTCTTTTCTGTGTTTTTCATAACCCCTCCGGTTCCGTGGAGGGGTTGGGGTAGGCTTGTTTTATTCTGGATGATTTAACGGACATTATATGAGTTGAGTATCATAAATAGCCATAACCACATCAGGCATTTGAACAAGCGTCGCGATCGCCGTTCGATATTCAATATGGTACTTTTAATGACCAAAACCTTGTTAGTGTCAATCATCTACCAACCAGTTGCTTGGCAGATGATTGACAAAGATCGGCGTACACAGATAGGAAAAGGACTTCGGATTTAGTCCCTTGATTGTTTTATTTGATTGATAGTGGTACTAAAAGTACAACTGTTCGTCAACTCCTCTCAATTTACACGCTATCGCATGTAAATGTCAATTTAAAATAGAAATTTATCTTACAATATAAGGACGCTGAAAGCTCCTGAAGAGGTTTAAGCTGAGGAGATGTCAATCTCTTGCCTCGTATCTGAATCCAGCTTTCTCAGCAACCAGACTTAAATGTTTAGAGGTAGCGCGAGTTGGCTCATACATCTGGTTTTCCCACTCGCTTACAGTTTGTTGACGAACACCTAACTCAGAAGCCAACTGTGACTGAGTTAGTCCCAATTGAGAACGTAGTGCTTTGATTGAGTCACTGTTCCACTGAACAGTATCAGTTACAGGTTGAGTTTTGTATTTGCTAAGAGGTTTACGAAAGGTAACACGCTCTGCGTCTAAGTCAATTTCTCCAACAATGTACCCCGCGTTCATCCAAGCTGAAGCTTGTAGTGCGCCTTTGCTACGGTTTCCCCACCATTGTCGCTGAGTACGTGCTGAGTTGGGTAGAGTGTCTCCCATGACTGTCTCAATTTCGACAAAGGTGAGAGTAATTTCACTTTGATTGCTGCCACGTAGATGTTCAAGGAGTGGCTGATACTTACTTCCTCCTTTCACCGCACTTACTCCCTTGCCAGAATCATAATATGTTCTACTCGCACTTTTGCTTCAGCGACTAGAAGTTGCTGAATAACACGCACATTTTGAAGCCCATTTATATTAATACCAACATCCTATTACATCAGGCGCGGAAATAAACTGACCAATTGAAATTGCTTATTGCCTGCTATTCAAGCTTTTTTCCTTTCTCATAGCGCGAATTTTTTATTCCGCACCCGCGACTAGCATCTCTTTCTTGGAGTTCGCACAATGCGCGAAATTCACATTATGAGAAACGCTTTGAATACAAGGTTTTTGGGTGTTTGGGACGGGTATGTTGATTTCTGCGCCTGATGTACTAATAAATACAAGGGTTGGTTTTATATGAGAATTAAGCGTCGCTTAATACCCAATCCACTAGTGTCCGAACACCAAAGCCTGTAGCACCAGCGCCGTTGTAACCGTTTTCTTTGTCTGCCCAGACGGTGCCTGCAATGTCAAGGTGCGCCCAAGGAGTTTCTTTAACGAATTGCTTGAGGAACAGAGAGGCCGTAATGGAACCACCACCACGCGGCCCGGTATTCTTCAGATCAGCAATACCGGATTTTATGCCTTCAAAATACTTTTCTTCCATTGGCATTCGCCAAATCTTTTCCCCTGAGGTTTCAGAGGCTTTTTCTAGTTGTGCGGATAAAGCATCATCAGGAGAAAACAAACCAGCAATATCATCACCCAAAGCAATAACGCAAGCACCAGTCAGGGTGGCTAAATCAACGATCGCATCAACTCCCAACTTTTCGGTATAGACGAGGGCATCGGCCAAAGTTAAACGTCCTTCAGCATCGGTATTATTAACTTCAATAGTTTTACCATTAGAAGCTGTCAGGATATCGCCTGGTCGCATAGCATGACCACTGATCATATTTTCAGTGACTGCGGAGATAAAGTGAACTTCCACGTCTGGTTGAAGTTGACCGATGGCTTTAGCTGCTCCCAATGTAGCTGCAGCACCACCCATGTCAACTTTCATAGTTTCGATGCCACTGCCAGCACCTTTAATGTTAAGTCCGCCAGAATCGAATGTTAAACCTTTACCGATAATTGCTAGCTTGCGTTTTGGTGTACCTTCTGGTTTGTAAGTGAGGTGAATAAACTTAGGTGGTAAATCCGAGGCTTGTGCGACTCCCAGAAAAGCTCCCATGCCTAACTTTTCACAGTCTTCCCGTTCCAGGATTTCTAAATGTAAACCGTGTTCTGTGGCGATCGCCTCTGCAGTTTCCGCCATAGTAATCGGTGTAACTGAGTTAGGAGGAGCTGCTACTAACTGCCTTGCCAAAAACACACCAGAACAGATTTGATTGGCGCGGTTAATAGCAAATTCCTGTCCATCCAATCCAAGTAGATCTACTTGCTCTACTTGTGGTCCTTTGTCTTCAGGTTCAGACTTAAAACGATTATCTTGATACAGTGCTAGTTGCACACCTTCAGCCATCGCTTGTGCCGTTTTGGCGCGATCGTCATTCCATATAGGCAAACTAATCCCCAAAGTTTTGCTCTTTTGCTTTTTGCCAGCCCGAGCCACGACGGCTGTAGATCTTCGCAGGGTGTCGAGTTTCCAAGCTTCTTTTTTTCCTAAACCTACCAATATCACTTTGCGAACTGGACTACGAGTACCTAAGCGTGAAACAATGCTGCTGCCTGCTTTACCCTTAAATTCCTCTTCAGTGATGAGTTCTTTTAAGATTCCTGCAAACTTTTCATCCAAAGTCGCCAGATCGCCAGTTAACTCTACTGCATCTTCAAATAATCCAATAGCTAAACAATCCCCTGTCCATTCAAGAAGTGGAGTGTTAGTTGCACGAATTTCCATTTTTGAATTCTATGTAAAACTTCTTGTACCAGTATTGCTTAAAATAAGAGTTTTATGCATGTGAGTTGGAGGGCAACAGAAATTGGTTGTAGGATACTATAAAGTAAGCACTATAAGGGCGGGTTAAAATAAGAGATCGTTTTTTCACACGTGATATAACTTAATTTCGCCTTAACTAACAACCAACCAACTCTACAATCACATTCACGAGTGCATCTGGGATAACAGGCTTGGAGACATGTCTTTGAAAACCGGCGGAAATCGCTTCATGACGATCTCTGTCTCCGGCATAGGCAGTAACGGCAATGGCAGGAATTTGTCCGCCTTGTGCTGGTGGCAAAGTCCTAACTTGGCGGATCAGAGTGTAGCCGTCTTCATCTGGCATGCCAATGTCGCTAATTAACACGTCTGGTTTAAACGATCCGAGAACATTAAGTGCTGAGGAGGTAGAGTTAGCAGCAGTGGCGATCGCCCCACTATCCTGAAGGGCAAATACTAAAAAATCTCGCGAGTCAGCGTCGTCATCTACCACCAAGACTCGCACTCCTGCAAGTCGGGAGTCACGAGTTGAGAGTAGACTGTCTAGAGATTTTTTCCTACTCTCTACACCCCCTAACCTACTTTTTTCCAGAAGTGGTAGTTGCACCCTAAATATTGAGCCTTTGCCAACTCCAGAACTACTTGCAGTCACGGTTCCACCATGAAGTTCTACCAAATGACGTACAATTGCTAAACCTAACCCTAAGCCCCCATGTTTCCGACTCATAGAAGCATCTCCTTGACGAAAGGAGTCAAACACGAATGGAAGAAAATCTTGGCTAATTCCTATGCCTGTGTCTTTCACAGTAATTTGGGCATAGTGTGAAACGCCCCTCAAATTGGCAGACAAACTTTCTTCATTTCCTGTGTCCCCATGCCCTCGAGTCTTTGGATCTTCCTTCACCAGTTCCAAATACACTTCTACTTGCCCCTTGGTTGAGGTAAATTTAATCGCATTTGATAGCAAGTTCCAGATAATTTGCTGTAGTCGATTGGGATCACCTAATACAATGAATTTTGGATTGGGATTTGGTGCTTTCCCCAGAGTGAACTTCTCACCATCACTGATACACAAAGTCTCCATTTCTGGAGGAGACTCAGAGTCAGATTCATTGCACATCGGAGGACATAAAGACGATTTCATCTCCTCCGAATTTTGGAATAGTGGAAGCTGTAGAGCCGACTTTTCTGCGTGTTCAAACGTGAATTGTAAATCGATTGATTTAGCTTCAGCCGCCAGACGCATCGTATCAATTGCGGCTTCAATTGCTGGCACTAGACACGTTGGTTGCGGATGCAGGATCAATTTACCGCGAATGATGCGAGAGACATCTAGCAAATCCTCAATAAGTTGAGTTTGAAGGTTGGCGTTGCGCTCAATAGTTTCCAATGCCCGCGCAATGGTTGTCACGTCTAACTTACGCGTCCGTAGTATTTTTGACCAACCTAGTATGGCATTCAGGGGCGATCGCAATTCGTGGGAAAGCACTGCCAAAAACTCATCTTTAACCCGATTTGCCTGTTCTAACTCTTCTTTTTGTCGCCGTAACTCAGCTTCGCTTGCCCTGATTGACTGTTCCGCCTGCTTGTTTTCTGTCAGATCACGGCTAATACTTAGTAGTGATTGGATCGAACCGTCCAAAGCATATTCCGGTACTATCTGTGACTGGTAGTATCGGATGCCATCAGGAGCAGGAAAACTGAATTCAAAACAACATCCAACTCTAGTTTCCAGAACCTGCCGCATGGATTCATTCCAAGAAGTGTAAAATTCTTTCGTACACTCTAGCTCGGCGTGTGTTTTGCCAATAATCTTTTCTGCTGGTATACCTATAGCTCTTTCAATTGCGGGATTTACGTAGATATGACGAAAATCTCGGTCAACTCTAACAATAATGTCTGGCGAATTTTCTACTAAAGCGCGAAATTCCTGTTCACGACGGTGTAGTTCTGCCTGTGCCTGCTGGCGATCACGTCGTTCCTCTGCCTCCCGTAATGCTCGCCGCACCGAAGGCACTAATCGCTCTAAACGTTGCTTCAGGACATAATCAGTCGCACCGCTTTTCATTGTTTCAATTGCGACTTCTTCCCCCATTGTTGCCGTGACAAAAATGAAAGGTATATCCGGACACTTTTGCTGCGCCATCTTCAAAGCAGCAAAGCCATCAAAGCCAGGTAAAGAGTAATCCGAAAGAATCAAGTCAAAACCGCCTTGCTCAATCTCCCTCTGAAATTCAGTGCCTGTTTTAATATGTACCAGTTCACACTCAATCCCACTCTCAGTCAACATGACGTGAATCAATTCTGCATCCAGCAGACTATCTTCTAGCAAGAGGAACTTTAAACCTGACATGACTAAACTCCTGCAATTCCTTGATTAGCACTGCGTGCCGGAGGTATGGAACCAGGGTGTGGTTCATTAATGATTGCCCAAAATAACCCCAATCCTCTAATCACATTAACAAATTCATGAAAATCAATGGGCTTGACAACATAAGCATTTGTGCCTAGTTCATAACAACGAGTCAGATCCTGATCCTCACGAGAGGATGTCAGTACCACCACTGGCACAACTCGTAAACTTGGATCGCTCTTAAGTTGTGTTAAAACTTCTATGCCATCAACTTTTGGGAGTTTCAAATCCAGAAGTACCGCCACAGGATTACCCTCTCGGCGGAGTCGATAAACACCACGGCGATAAAGGTAATCTAATGCTTCTGCACCATCACGAACGACAACAACTTCATTCCCTAAATGGTTTTCAACTAGTGAAGTCAGGATTAGCTCAACATCGTTAATGCTGTCTTCAACAAGGAGAATGCGCTTAAGATCCATTGATTTTTCTCTACTCTCCACTCCTTGCTCCTGTCCCCCTTGGTAGCGCAAAATAAAAAGTCGCTCCTTGATCTAACTCACCTTCTGCCCAGACATGTCCTCCATGACGGAGAATAATCCGCTGCACATTTGCCAGTCCAACGCCTGTGCCTTCAAACTGAGGATCGCTGTGAAGGCGTTGAAACACGCCAAACATTTTGTGAACATATCGCATATCAAAGCCAATACCATTATCTCGCACGAAGAATACTACTTGCTCATTATTAGTACTGCTACCGACATTAATTTCTGCTAAAGTTCGAGTTCTGGTATATTTCAGCGCGTTTTCCAGCAGATTATGCACAACCAACCGCAACATTGAGGGGTCACCTTGTACTTGTGGTAATAATTCAATGGTAAGGCGAACCTGACTTTTTCTGATTTCTGACTCTAGATTGCGTTGTACCTCCTGCACCAGTAGATTCATGTCTACAACGGTAGAGCGCATCTCAGTACGTCCCATACGAGAGAAAGTCAGAAGGTCATCAATTAATTTACCTGCTTGTTTAGTTGTTTCAGTAATTATATTGAGATATCGCCGACTGGTTTCATCTAGTTCTGTCGAGCCTAGGCGTTTCTGGAGCAAATCAGCAAATCCCGCAATATGCCGTAGAGGTGCCCGTAAGTCATGAGAAACTGAGTAGGAAAAAGATTCTAGTTCTTTGTTAGCAGCTTCTAGTTGAACTGTGCGTTGTTTAACCCGTTCTTCCAACGTTTCGTTAAGTTGCCGAATTACCTCTTGATCACTTTTGCGATCGCTAATGTCAATAGTAATGCCATCAAAGCGTTGCGGTTTGCCAGTTGCATCAAAAAAAGTTTTACCGATAGCTCGTATCCAGCGCACTCGTCCATCTGGAGCAACCGTGCGATAGTCAACATCAAAACCAGCAGCATTATTTACAGAGTACTCGATTGCCTGCTGTGTGAGTTCTCGGTCATCAGGATGTAATAGTTGATAAAATAAATTAAAATTAACTTCGGCATCTGGTGGTAAACCAAAATGTGCTTTGCACTGTTCGTTCCAAATTATCTTGTCTAACGGGAAATTGCAGTACCATACACCGAGTTCGGCTCCCTGAATGAGAAATTCTAGCCGCTCCCGACTAACACGCAGTTCTTCTGCCTGTTCTCGGATCATTTCCTCTATCTGTTTGCGCTCTGTGATATCATGGGCGGCTGCATACCGCAACCCTGACTCAGGATCGGCAACGCTATTCCAAACCAGCCATTTATAAGAACCATCTTTGCAGCGATAGCGATTCTCAAAATTGAGAATTGAACCTCCTTTTGCTAGATTTTCCATTTCCGCCCTTGTTTTTGCGCGATCTTCTTCATGTACAAAATCAAGAATCGGTAGGGAAAGTAGTTCTTTTTGAGTGTAGCCTAAAGTCTTCTCAAAGGCGGGATTCAGGTGCTTAAAATAACCATCCAATCCGGCAGTACATAGCAAATCGATAGATAGTGTAAAGAAGCGATCGCGTTCTTGTTCTGCTCTTTTGCGTTCAGTAATATCGCGGTTAACCTCTAAAAACCCTGTTGGCGTACCTCGAGAATCGCGAATCAACACTTGACGGCTTTCGACGATAATTCTCTTCCCATTTTTACAGGTGTGGATTAGTTCTCCCTGCCAATTTCCTGTTTTTAATAAAGTGGTATCAATGTCTGTTTGTTCGGAGCAACTTTCTAATATTTGAGTTTGCAAGAGTGTATGGATTACAATTCCTGTCGCTTCTACCATTGTCCAACCATACATCTCTTCTGCCGCCTTGTTCCAGTAGGTAATGCGACTTTTTGCATCGCGGACAAATATTGCCTCATAGGCTAAATCTAATATAGCTCCTTGCTGCATCAAGCATTCTTGGCTCTCGCCTAGTGCTTCCTCATATTTTTGGTGATGATCTTTTATTTTGTTAAGATACTTTACACTTTGCCAAAGTAGCAGAACATAAATACTTAATGACACAGCCATTAGCGATATTCCAACGGCAGTGCTATAGTAATTTGCCCTTAGTCCCTGATTGATAAACCAACCTAAGACTAAAGGCAGGACAAGCACACTTGGTATCAATCGACAAGCGATCGACCCTCCATTCAATTCACTTGTAATTGTTGGCATTAACAATAGAATCTGGACGGTTAAATAGCATCTATAAACAAACTAGCGTGATGATGACAGTCTCTAATGCTATAGAGATAGTATAAACGTGTTTAATGTCTCTTCGTCCTTCTTCAATCCCTCCACTCTAGCCTCTGCTTTATTGTTCTATTGTTAACTTAATTGAATTTAAGTTAATGTTAAATTTCGTGGCGATCGCTTCTAGAACTGTTTGTTCCGAGAATGAAATTTCGCCATTTAGCTGGGCAATTCTGTAACATTGAGCCAGTAAGGGAAATGCAAAATCACGGTTAAGTTGATTGAGAAGTGTCTCGAGAGGCTGGGGTGATTTGATGTTTTCAGCTATTATTTCTTCTTCAGCAGAACTGAGATTCAAAGCTTTCAACTCAGGTAAAATTTCTGACCAAGTTTTCGTGGGATTGCTGGCAAGGATCATGTGAACCAAGATTTGATCCATCACAGCTTCTTGGGCGATCGCTTTTTCGAGATAATTTTCGCTTTGTTCCTTTAATGTTGCTAGTGTGTCCTCATTCGTCAACTTCTTGGATGCATCAAGCTTTGTCTCATAAAATCGACAAGCCGCATAACCCAATGAATAAATCATTGTCGAATTTGTGCTAGCACCAATGATCGCACCAGCAAAAGGTATATTTCGCAGCAAACCCAAACCTGCAGCTTTAAGGAGACGGGAGCCACCCAAAGCCAAACCAAAAATTGCCAAAACTTCTCCCTTACGAGTCGAGTCTTGCAAATCTAGCCCGTAAGCATAAGCAATTTGATAAACCATTTCTGACTGTAATTTCGTCGTTGCTGTCAAATCAACTGCTAATAAAGCCAATGCTTCGCCTGGTATAAGACTCGTTGCTAACCCGATTCCTCCAGCTTGTATTGCTTTTTCAAGGATAATCCGGTGAGCAATTTGACTGGGTGACTCTTGTGGATACTGTTGCTGTAACTTTTTAACTGCAGCTTCTGCTTGTTCTAAGTTAACGCTCTCCACAGCACCAAAGAGCCAATTTAGGTTTAATACGCCTGAGAGCTTTCGGATTAACCAGTTTTCTCCCAAACGATGCACAAACTGTCCTACTGTTTGAGTTGTTTGCTCTATTAGCCTCTGTGTTTGTTTTGCCGTCGCACCTCCCATTTCCCCTACTGTGCCGACAATCTCTCCCACAGTTTCGGAAAATGACTCTAATTGTTTATGTGTAGTCTTTTTTAACTGATTTTCTGGCGTTGCAGTAATTTCCACATGATTTGAAGCGGGTATGTGTTCAATTTTTTGAGATTCGTCTACCATTGTTCGGAGCATCCTTGAATATTGTTCTATTCGAGTTGTAGCGGAGATGCGATCGCATTTTCATCTTTCTCTCAGCACACTTTTTCAAATATTTCAAAATATTCCTTCTTTTGAAAGATGATCCCATTTGTGCGAGTTTGAGAATGCAGAGGGCAGCGACTCCTTTCCCCCGGAAGATGATCGTTTAAGCAGATCATGCGCCTATGAGAAGAAATTGCATCGCCTATAAGGGATATCTTTAAAAATAAAATCCACGCGCGGTTAATTATATTTTTAACCAATATAAGTTATAAATAAATAAAAT
>JAQYWN010000228.1 GCA_029379265.1 Rhizonema sp. NSF051 | reverse complement strand
TTACTATTTATTCTCCCACAAATATGGTCTGTTTATTTACGCCGACCTATACTAGTAAATTGTCCGGTGATAGAAATCCTTTTTCCGATTAAGTGCATGATTAATTGTTAATGGCTAACTGCTAATTGCTAATGAAAGACTGGTGATGAACAGTTAGCAATTAACAATCTACAATCAACTATTAACTTTACACAAATGGAATGACATCCGAATTATTACGGTTATGCGATCGCTTCAACTATGCAAAGTCTGGATAATCACTTATAATGCCAATTTCAAAAATGTTTGTAACACATCAATCAATCGTAAGGGCGAACAGCCGTGACGCTCGTTCGCGAAGCGTCTCCCCTTGGGAGAAGACTCGCTAACGCTGCGCTAACGCCCCTACATAGGCATTTGTCACATTCTTTTTTTAACTTGGTATAATATTGCCTAAACGCTGAAACCCCTCCCCGCGAACTCTCCTTTGGACGTAGAGCACAGCTTTACTGAGGTGGGCTTCTAGCTTTAATGATAAGTATTCAAGTGAACATAAACTCACGCAATTGTTAACCACTAACCTCTGGTTTTGTGGGGGCTTGGATCATAGCTTTAGATACACACTCTCAGTTTCCTGTCAATACTTAAATCCTAATTATTTGGAATTTGGAACTTGCAATTTGGAATTGTTTTGACGGTGGTTGGCAGCTTGGGTTAACAAGGATTCAGCAAAGGCGATCGCCTGCTGTGCGGACTTACCCCCGGCTAACTGTGCCAATTCTTCGCGTCGCTTATTGAGATTATCTAAGGTAGTCACTCGCACAACGGTACGTTCAATTTTCGCATCAAGGTTTTGGATTTCTGATTCTGCTGAAACTTCTTTAATAGTGCGTTTATCCACGCGGAAGTGACGATCTGCCATTGCGGCTACTAAGGGTTGGTGGGTAACACATAACACTTGCTGACGCTGACCAAGTTGGTGTAACCTTTCTGCGATCGCCTGTGCCACACGTCCGGAAACCCCAACATCAATTTCATCAAATACTAATGTTTCCGTCGTATCTGCTTGGGAAAAACAAGCTTTCAAAGCGAGCAAAAAGCGACTCATTTCACCACCAGAGGCAATTTTTGTTAAAGGTTGCAGTGGTTCGCCTGGATTGGGACTAAACATGAAGGTAATCTTGTCTGCTCCTGCTATAGTCGGAGAAGTAGGCAAAATCTCAACTTGAAACTGTACCTTTTCCATTGCTAAAGGCTTTAGTTCCCTGACTATTTTCGCTTCTAAATTTGTCGCAGTAGAGCAACGCAACTGAGTTAACTGTCGGCAGGCGACAGTCAGCTTCTCCAAACACTCCTTTTCTTGCTGCTCTAGATTTTCAATCGATTGTTCACTATCATTAAGGTCAGATAATTCTCCCTGTATGCGCTGGTAATAAGCTATAGCCTCGGTCAGTGTCGGACCGTACTTGCGACAAACTTGCTTTAATTCTCGTATCCGTTCTTCCACTTCCTCCAAACGCTGGGGATCTGCCTCCAATTCTTCCCCATAGGCATTTATTTGTCTTGCCACTTCCACAACCATTGCTTGAGCATCCCTTACCAAATCCAATAGTGGTTGTAGCTTGGTATCATATTCTACCATAGAATTTAAGGTTTCCTCACTGTCTCCCAGCAAGTCCGCAGCTGCTGGGGTATCCCCATCATCTTGGTATAAAGCAAGGTATACTTTATAACTCATCTGTTGCAAATCGACGACATGATTGAGCCGTTCGTGTTCTTGTTGAACCTGTGTTAATTCATCGGCATCGCTGAGGTTTGCGGCTTTCAATTCCTGCACTTGATACGTCAGCAAATCGAGTTGTTGCAAACGTTCGCGTTCTGATGTCCGACGTTTTTCTAATATAAGACGCGCTTGCTGGTAACCACTAAAGATAGAAGCGATCGCCTGACGCTGCTGCATAAGTTGGTCACCACCGTACAGATCCAACCAATCGCGGACTTGGGCAGATTGTCCGACTTGTAAGGTTTGACCTTGGGCGGTAATTTCCACCAAGCGATCCCGCAGCCCTGCCATCACCTGTAGATTGACTAACACTCCATTAACCCGCGATCGACTGCGGATATTACTACCTGTGGCTGTAATTTCTCTACCAATAACTACGGAGTTCTCATCAAGGGAATCGATCTCCTGTTCGCTTAACCAAGCGGTTAATGCCGAGTTTGAGGTGAAGGTGGCTTCCACCATTGACCGATTTGAACCAGTACGAATCACTCGACTAGAAACCTTACCACCCAATACCGCATCAATGGCATCCAAGATAATCGACTTGCCAGCGCCAGTTTCACCTGTCAATACATTCAGTCCTGCACCAAACTCGAGTTCTAATAGGTCAATTAAAGCAAAGTTTTCAATTCGCAATAGAGATAACACAACTCTAAATTCTCCGCTAGGACAGACGCCGGATATTTCCAACTTAAGAGATACTAGTGATTATAGAAGCTGCAACACTTAATACTATTGGATTACATACTCCCAAATGAAGTGTATCAAACCTAGTTTAATTTGACTTAGTCAGATGTCCCCTGTCTCTTACCCTTTGTAAATACTCATAACCAATCACAAAGGATGCGAGTTTATTTACAAAATTGTTACAATACTTAACGCGTTGACCCCCATGCGGTGGCATTCCATGATTACCAAGACAGTTCCCCCTACTTCCCAACCAGTCGTTGATATTGAGGACAGTCATAAATTGTCCGTAACTGAAATAGTGCCAGAAAATGGTGCGCTCGTTGAAGTCGTCAGCTTACCAGACCAAAGTGAAGCCCAATATAACTTGGTTAATGTAGAAAATCGACCTGAGTTATATTACGATGCCGAGGCGATCGCCGCGCACTTCAAAAAAAGACCCCTGCAAGTTTTGCAGCGTATTTTCAAAGTCTTGACACCAACTCTTACCTTTATTTTAGGTTTGTGGTGGGATAACAAACGGGGAGTTGTCGTTAAAAATGACCACCGTCGGGCAATTCACCTCAGAGAACTGCTGACGAACCTGGGACCCGCTTACATTAAAATTGGACAAGCTTTATCTACACGACCAGATCTCGTTCCTCCTGCCTACTTAGAGGAACTCACTAAACTACAAGACAAACTGCCACCCTTCCCGAACGAAATAGCCTACCAATTTATTGAAGAAGAGTTGGGGGCGACTCCAGAAGAAGTATATCTCGAACTCTCACCCGATCCAATTGCCGCCGCTTCCTTGGGACAAGTTTACAAAGGTAAGCTGAAAACAGGTGAGGACGTGGCGATCAAAGTCCAACGCCCTGACTTAAGAGAACGCATTACCATAGACTTGTACATATTGCGCCGATTAGCCGGATGGGCGCAGCGAAGTATTCAACGGGTGCGGAGTGATCTTGTGGGCATCCTAGATGAGTTGGGGTACCGCATCTTTGAAGAGATGGACTACATCCACGAGGGAGAAAATGCTGAGCGATTTTCCAAACTTTACGGTCATTTAAAAGACGTATACGTACCGAAAATATACTGGGAATACACCAATCGTCGCGTCCTGACGATGGAGTGGATTAACGGTGTAAAATTAACTGATACAGAAGCAATTCGCGCTCGAGGTATAGATGCTCGGTATTTGATAGAAGTTGGTGTACAGTGTTCGTTACGCCAGTTACTCGAAGATGGATTTTTCCACGCCGATCCTCATCCGGGCAACTTATTAGCCACGTTTGATGGTCACTTAGCTTATCTCGATTTTGGAATGATGAGCGAGATCAAGCCCCAGCAGCGTTATGGTTTGATAGAAGCTATAGTCCACCTCGTTAACCGCGACTTTGACGCTTTAGGTCGTGATTACGTTAAGTTAGAATTTTTGACACCAGAGACCGACTTAACACCAATTATTCCGGCATTTGCAAGGGTATTTGGTAATGCCTTGGGAGCAAGCGTCGCTGAGTTGAATATTAAAAGCATTACTGATGATCTATCAGCATTAATGTATGAGTATCCTTTCCGCGTACCAGCTTACTACGCCTTAATCATCCGTTCCTTGGTGACGTTAGAAGGTATCGCCATCAATATCGATCCGAACTTCAAAGTATTAAGTGCAGCTTATCCCTACGTCTCCAAACGCCTGTTAACCGATCCCTCACCAGAACTCAGAGCATCATTACAGGATTTATTATTCAAAGAAGGTAAGTTCCGGTGGAACCGTTTGGAAAATTTGTTACGCAACGCCCGCAATAGCCAAGACTACGACTTCAATTTAGTACTGAATCAAGCAGTAGACTTCTTATCTTCAGAACGCGGCGCTTTCATTCGTAACAAAGTGGTAGATGAAGCTGTCAAAGGAGTTGATGCTGTTAGCAAAAATGCTCTCCACAACTTCACATCCCTACTGCGAGAAAGAGTTGGGATAACAACAGTCAATGAAACTCCCACAGCCTCAATCGAACAACAACAAACATTGGAACATGTCAAACAGATTTTAAAAATTCTTCAAGAAACCCGTGGCTTTGATTCCTCAAAACTCGCTCCCCAAATTGCCCAACTGTTCTTGAATCCAGGAGTACAGCGTTTGGGTCAACAGTTTGCCAGCCAGTTGCTGCAAAAGGCTGCAGCAAGATTGCTCCGGGAATTATTGACAGTAGAGGATGTTGATAGTAGGAAAAAAGAATTCAGTACTTTAGCGGTTAGCCGTTCCTCACTAGATCGCGTTTGTGAGAGGTAGATGCAGCTTAGGCTTACGCCTTGACAGAAATCAGTAAATGTGTTAATACAGATTTTCCCTTGTTTGCATTGGTGGGCAGTGTTCCACAGGAACTCGAAAATTCGGAGAATTTGCGCTTGCACTGCCCACCCTACGCCTTAACTGGGAGAGCCTTAATCGTTGTCTTTGTGAACCCCGTTTTTCTCCCGTTTCAGACCTTCTTCTAGGGCTTGAATTTGTTCCCGACGCGCCTCCAACTCTAGAGAACGACGTGCTAGATCTTGGTTTTGCAATGTCAGATTTTGTCGCCAATGTTCGGCTCTTTCCGCTTCTTGCTGCAAAAATGCTGGAGAAATACCAGAGGTTAAGTAGGTTTGCACCATAGCCAGTACCCAGTTCGTTGCGTCTTCTATGCTTTCAATCTCTCCTGTGGGAGAAAGCTCTACTAAAACTAGCAATTTTTGAGTTAGTGAACTGCCTTTTCCCAAGAGAATGAAAGCTTCTTCTGGAATCATCGCCCACATATTTTCAGCTTCCTGACGTGCTAACAACCGCAACTGGGGCTGGTCTAAAAATTCGTTCTTATGCACCTGAGCTAGATATAACATAACGGTTGTTTAGGAAGTTGCAAGTATAAAATGCAGACCGTTCCCTACGCTAACTTACGCAGGCGATCGCGCAAGATTTCCGCTTGCTTCTCAGCCTCTGCTAAAGCATCCCTTGCTCCTGATACCACATCTGCTGGTGCTTTATCAACGAAATTAGAATTACCCAACCTTGCACTCAAAGATTTGACTTCAGCTTCTACTTTGTTGAAGCTTCTCTCAAGTTTAATACGTAGTGCTTCGGTATCAACCACCCCAGCTAGAGGAAGGAGTACTTGTATTGTCCCAACAACACCAGCTGCCACTTCTTCTGGTTGTTTCTCCAGTTTTTGAAACTGTTGAGCCTCTGTTGGGTTAAACCCCTGTTTCCAAAACATTTGTCTAGCTTTATTTGTGAGTAAATTTCGAGCAACAAACCACGTAGAATAACCAATCCCAACTACTTTAAAGAAATTCCCTAATAAGGAAATATCATTAATTGCATCTACCACAGCAAAACTTATTCTGAGTAAGAAAACTGCGCCGATAATTCCTCCTATGTTCGTCCAACTTATTTTATTGTGCCTAATTGTCTCTTGCTTTTGCTCAAGAGCGATCGTCAAAGTCTCCACCTTTGCTAAATCTTTAATGTATGACTGTCCAGCATGAAGAATTTGCCGTTCCTTGTGACTGTCTGTCTGCAAATGTACCGTCACTTTCACCCCTGGCTTAATATCCGCTTCTGCTCGCAAATTGCGAATCGTGCGAATTGTACCAACAAGCAGTTCAAACTGTTCATCCAAAGCTAGGTCAATTAAATTTGTTTCTGCTTCTGGATAGCGTTGTAAAGACAAACTCTGCTTGGAATCTGCTGGTTGCTGAGTCAGGGTATGCCAAATTTCTTCAGTTATGTGAGGCATGAAAGGATGAAGTAGTTTTAAAATACCTTCCAGCACAAAGCCGAGAGTTTGTTGTGCTACCCGCCTCGATGTGGGATCAGCATCTTTTTGCAAGCGAGATTTTACAAGTTCAATGTACAGATCGCAAAAGTCACCCCAGATAAAATCATAAAGTCCCTTCGCGGCTTCTCCCAAATTGTACTTATCAATGTAATCATTAGTTTGTTTGACAACTTGATTGTACCGGGAGAGAATCCAGCGATCGCTCAGTTCCAATTCTAGATTTTCGATGTTGAAGTCTGTGGAGTCTGATAATCCAGAATCCTCCAAATTCATCATTACAAATCGGGCCGCATTCCACAACTTGTTAGCGAAGTTACGGGACGCCTCTACCGATGACGATTCATTCTTTTTGCGATCGTACTCCAGCCGGATATCTTGACCAACCCCCGCGACTTCCTTAACAAATGTGTAGCGTAAAGCATCAGTACCGTACTTATCAATTAATAACAGTGGGTCAATGCCATTCCCTTTAGACTTAGACTGCTTCTGACCATTTTCATCCAGTACCAACCCGTGGATGTAAACCGTTTTAAACGGCATTTGATCAGTAAAGTGTCCTCCCATCATCGTCATTCTAGCAACCCAGAAAAAGATAATGTCAAACCCAGTCACCAAAGTACTAGTAGGGTAGTAAGTTGCTAAATCCGGAGTTTGTTCTGGCCATCCCAAAGTAGAAAAGGGCCAGAGTCCGGAAGAAAACCAAGTATCCAGCACATCCGGATCTTGTTCAATCTTGACATTTTCACCAAATTGTGCCAGCGCTTTTTCTCTAGCTTCAGCTTCCGACTTCGCCACAACAAAAGGCGTATGATCAGTAATTTCCCCACCAGTTTCACTCACAGCGTACCAAGCAGGGATTTGGTGACCCCACCACAGTTGCCGAGAGATACACCAATCCTTAATTTTCACCAACCAGTCACGGTAAACCTTAGTCCAACGTTGAGGAACAAACTCCGGAGAATTATTTCCATCAAGGAATTCAAGCGTTCGATCTGCCATCGGGCGAATCTTGACAAACCACTGAGTAGAGAGAAGGGGTTCAACAGGGACTTTACCGCGCTCGCTATAAGGAACAGAATGCAAATAATCTTCCACCTTCACCAGAAAACCATCTGCCTCCAGACGGGAAACCACATTTTTCCGGGCTACAAAACGGTCTTGTCCTTGGAAAGAGCCAGCATTTTCATTAAGAGTGCCGTCCTTATTCATAATATTGATAAACGGCAGATTGTGACGCTGACCCATTTCAAAATCATTGGGATCGTGGGCCGGAGTCACCTTCACACAACCCGTCCCAAAAGTTGGATCAACCAACTCATCAGCAATAATCGGGATTTCCCGATTCATAATTGGCAGAGTCAGCATCTTACCAACTAAGTGCTTATAGCGTTCATCACCAGGATTCACCGCAACCGCAGTATCACCCAGCATAGTTTCCGGACGAGTCGTCGCCACCTCTACATAACCAGAACCATCTGCTATGGGATAACGAAAGTGCCAGAGATGCCCACGAACTTCCTGATTTTCCACCTCCACATCAGACACAGCCGACTGAGTCGCCGGACACCAATTCACCAAATACTCGCCACGATAAATTAGCCCTTCCTCATAAAGGCGAACAAAAGCTTCGACAACAGCCTTGGACAAACCCTCATCTAAAGTAAAGCGTTCGCGAGACCAGTCTGTCGATACCCCCAAGCGTCGCAACTGATTAACAATCGTTCCTCCAGATTCGGCTTTCCACTGCCAAGCACCTTCAAGAAATTTTTCACGCCCTAATTCATAGCGAGTTTTGCCTTCCGCCTTCAGTTGCTTTTCCAGAATTGCTTGCACGGCAATGCTGGCGTGATCGGTTCCGGGTAGATAGAGAGTATTGCATCCCTTCATCCGGTGGTAACGGATCAAACAGTCAATCAACGTATTCTCAAAGGCGTGTCCCATGTGCAAACTACCAGTGACATTTGGTGGTGGAATCACGATGCAATAAGGTTTGCCACCATTGTTGGCGTTTGCTTTGTAGATCTGGTTGTCTTCCCAAAATTTTTGCCACTTGGCGTCAGTGGAGAAGGGATCGTACAAACTGGGGAGGTTAGTGATTGTTTCAGTCATATTGGGAAACATTTAAGTATAGGAGGACTTTTATAAATTTTGCCACAGGGTTTGGAGAGTATTTATGGAAATGAACCGCCAAGACGCCAAGGACGCCAAGAGAAGAGAGCCAAGTCCAGAAATAGATAGGTTAGCTTATGCCATGATTGGAGCGGCAATTGAAGTGCATCGGGTGTTAGGGCCGGGATTTTTGGAGTCTGTGTACCACCAAGCTTTAAAGCTGGAGTTTCAGATGCGCGAGATACCTTACAAATCTAAACCTTCAGTTGCAGTTCGATATAAAGGCCATCAAGTCGGTGAGGGTGAACCAGATTTTATTATTGGCGATGTTTTGATTGTGGAATTGAAAGCTGTCGAAAAACTGACTCCCATTAACGAAGCCCAAGTCATATCCTATCTCAGAGCCACTAACAACCCTCTAGGTTTTCTGATCAACTTCAACGTCCCTATTTTAAAAGAAGGCATCAAACGCATCATCCTCTCTTCTTAATCTTCTCTTGGCTTCCTTGGCGCGGGCAGGTGCTTCAAGTCGGCAGAGCCGCCCAACGCACTGCCCTTGTCTTGGCGGTTCATCATATATTTTCTGTTATCTCAACCGACTTTTTGGGAAAACTATAACAGTAGCCTGATCAGAATTGTCAGTCACAATTGACTGATTGGGCTAGAGAATGGGTGACTTGCACCATTTCTTAATTCTAGCAATTTATAAATACTGGTGTGCATACTACTAACAAATGAACTACTTCCCTCCTCAAAACCTACTCTTGCTTCTATATTTTCATTGCTTGTTTGGGATTGAATTGTCACGGACACAACTGGTTATATGAAACATTAAACTATGGAAAAATATTAGCTTATCGTACTATAAACAATGAGAAGCCAATACATTTTTTTGTGATTATTAATGATTCCTAAAATGAGATCATAAGCCAGTTATGTCAGTTGAACAAAGTTACGCGACAACTACAGATTTAACGATCGCTATTGGCAATATTGAAGAAAACCAACTGCAGTTTCACTCTGCTCCTATAGGTGCTCTTGCCAAACAACAAGGAACGATTTCTACTTTTCTTGCTCCCCTCACTCAGGATACCTTTAAATTAGTCGTTACTGAGGTTGAACAGAAATTAAGGGTTGTTAATCAAACACTCTCAATGTTGGATTCACAGGGGTTTGAAACTATCCTCCAGGAAATGTTGCATTCGATTACTCTGAAAACTGGGGAGTTATTGGGGGCTGATCGGACAACAATATTTTTATTGGATGAGCAGAAAAAACAACTCTGGTCAATTTTGGCGGAAGGTGATGGCGGTTGCTCTCTTGAAATTCGCATTCCGGCAGATAAGGGTATTGCTGGTGAGGTAGCAACTTACAAGAAAGTTGTGAATATTCCCTATGATTTTTATGATGATTCGCGCTCTTATTTTGCTCAAGAACAAGAAAAAAGAACTGACTACCGCACTTACACTATGTTGGCTCTGCCTTTGTTGAATGAACAAGGAAAATTAGTGGCGGTGGTGCAATTACTGAACAAATTAAAATGTTCTTACAATCCAGAGGCTCCGCTAAAAGAACGTATTGATGTTGAGGGATTTACTAACGTTGACGAACAATTATTTCAGGAGTTTGCTCCTTCCATTAGGCTGATTTTAGAATCATCGCGCTCTTTTTATATGGCGACTCAAAAACAAAGAGCTGCGGCAGCGTTGATGAAGGCAATTAAGTCTTTGAGTCAAAGCAGTCTTGATTTGGAGGAAACGCTAAGGCGGGTGATGGATGAACTCAGATCTTGCACCTCTCCGTATAAACCCAGGCAACGCAAAAAGATGTGCGAT
>JAQYWN010000227.1 GCA_029379265.1 Rhizonema sp. NSF051 | reverse complement strand
AATGCAGCTTATAAGCTAGTCACAAAGCAGCTTTGACGGTTTTCGGAGATGTCTATTATCGCCTGGTCTATTGTGTGAGTTGAATTAGAATTGGTGGATATTAAGTTACGAGTCAGGAAATTATGAGTAGGGGCAGGTTTAACTAGATAATCTACCTGTCCAAAATGAAAATTAATTGCTAAAACCTGCCCTACTAGATAATCTACCTGTCCAAAATGAAGATTAATCGGTAAAACCTGCCCCTACTCCTCATTTAAAAATATGCTTGAGCAAATTGCCGCCGCTTTTGAGAAAAGAGATTATCACACTGCTGCTAAATTACTCAAACACCTCCGAAAAGAGTCACCGGAAAATCCTTGGGGGCAATTTTATCTAGGACGGCTGTATGAAGTTTCCAGAAAGCGCCAAGAAGCACAAAAAATATATCAGCAACTTTTGCGTAGTACGCCGAATGTGAAAATCTTAAATCAAACTCGTCAGGGTTTGCAGCGGCTGCAAGAAATTGAACTTGAAGAACGAAAACAAGCAATCGTCCAAGCGACATCTAATGTCAGTGATACTGAATTTGGTGTATTAGTCTTAGAAACCATCAGCAATGAACTGAAAACCCTAGCAGCGCAAAAATTCGCCCAAATTATGCAGTTAGAACCTTACAGCGCACGCTTAGTTTTACCAAGTCGCGGTTGGCGCGTGTATCGTAGCGGGGCAATCGGGGAACTACAATTTTATGGTCAGCAGCTACAAAAAGCTGAAATTCCCTGCTTTTGGACAACGTTAGCTGAAATTCAGAAAATTCAAGTTTTTCAAGTCAACCATTTCCCAAAATCTACACAAACCACTGTTGTTTGCCGCAATCAAGCAAATCAACTCGGTTCCCTTAGCTTTGATTGGTCTGAAGTAAAAGCGCGTGTGCTGGGATTGTTGCCTATCTTTGAGGAAGTAGCAGATCGGGACGTGCGGGGTAAATGGGAACGCAAAACCCAAACCCAAGACTACTTCCATTTTTGCGATTTACACTTACCTAACAGACATTGCATTCTACGACTTTCTGATCATATTTACGACTTTCAGCAAGGCATAGAAATTACTCCTCAAGCAAACTTGAATACAATCAGAAGTCATTGGAATAGTTTACTTGATTGGCTTAATCAACAAATGCATGTTGGCGATCCTTCAGATCAGGTTTGGTCAGACTTTACTCCATTTGCAGAAACTGTACTGGATCAGACGGAAATATTGAATCAAATGCAATCTCACATTCACCTGCTTCGGAGAGAACAAACCAATTGGGACCCAGCATTTCATTTATATAGTGGACTAGTTTTTGTAAAATACTTCAGTAAGCAATCATAACCATAGCAGTCCAAAACTTCCGTAATAAATCTTTAAATATTCCTCGAATAATTTTACACCGAATTACTAAAAATCTTTCTGAAGCGTGATTGTTGGGAAACGTTAGGTCTTCAGGCAGGGGTCGTTCAGCATAGCTGACGAATTCCCTTTGCCTTCTCAACTTGTTTAACTTTGAATTTTACTTAAGAAGTTAACTATCTTGGCTGTTCCTGTGAGGCGCAGAATGTCATAAGTTTGTATCTGCCCTTCAAGGATGCTCGGACGACCGCGTTGGGGAGTGCGCTGGGTGGTTAGAATCGCCTCGGTTTGAATGGGTTTCTCTCCATCAGATACCAGGTTGATAGTTGGTACTAGTAGAGTCAGCCTAATTTCTTTCCCTGTATCAGCGTCAGGTTCAACAAGTACTGTAACTAGCTTGCCGATCTCAGTCTCTAGCGTGCTAATTTCGTCGCCTCTGAATTGGCGGCTGAGCTTCAGAGTGTTATAAGTCAACTCCGACTCACCGATGAAACTAGTTGTCGAGTAACTGATTTGTGTGTCTTGGGCGTGGAGTTCAAAGCTATTCGGCTCAATGATTTGTCCAGTCATACTTCTATTATCTTCCTTGGTATTGTTAGTGATTTATTTAACAGGTGTTTGTTCAGCCTATTCGTCACCTGCTAAATTCTTAATAGATGTAAGGCAATTAACTTATGCACTTTTTATACATGCATTAAAAAGCTAATTGCGTCCGGCTGAAACAAAGAATTATTAATAAAAACTTATCTTTTCAGGGGTTGCAGCAATTGTGGGACAGAAGTATCCCTGGGGAAGCTAGCTCAGTTGTCGCATTAAAAAAGCAAATGCTTATTATCAATACCTCTAAAGATAGAAATTTATAATAACGATTATCTAAAAATAAGACTGTGAGAATATACTCTTGGAATGCACGTAATATTACTTATTTTGTATTAGAATAAAAAGAGCTTCTTTAGCTCAGAAGCGGCTCACTAAATTTAGGTATTCATTTCTAGCGGTTCGGGAGTAGTATGCCGCTAATGAAATCCAGACCAAGTACAACGACACAATACTCGCTCGATAGATAATCAAGCGAGATACGCTTACTACTAATCAATTAGAAGCCTTCACATCCGATTTGAGATTGCTATGGTATAAAAATCCTGATATAGACAAAGAAAGAGGATTAAATCAATGGCAGCAGAATTTAAACACATTATGTTGATGGTTAAGGATGTTCCTACAGCAGTAAAATTTTACAGCGAGGGATTGGGACTTCAAGTAAAAATTGCTACTCCAGGTTGGGGTGAAGTAGATGCTAATGGTACAACAATTGCCTTTCACGCGGCTGAGTCGGATGCTGATGTTGGTTCCTCACCAATTTTGAGCTTTCATGTCGATGACATTCACGCAGTCATAGCTACATTGGAAAGCATCGGAGCGAAACTCGAAGGACGAATCCGCGAACCTTCTTTTGGTAAAGTCGCAGCTATGCGTACTCCAGATGGACATCTACTCAGCCTCTTACAACCTGTGGCAGTTAGTGCAGCTTAATAGAATTAGCGATCGCTTCCAATAAACAACATAGAGACGTTACAGGTAACGTCTCTACATTAATTTATAAGCATTGTATTTGTAAGCATTCAGCCTTTAGTCCGAAGTACTGTGTATCACTTTTCAGATTGGGTGATAATCAACTATGTTTGGATAACTCCGTTCATAGTTGACAGAGCAGGGCTGTAACGCTGAATGCTCATTGCTACAAAAATTAGCCAGGAGTTTTCACCTGACGCGCCATATCTAGAAAAGAACTCATATTCGCACCGGGAAGCCGACGACCGTTGGTATTAGTGGGGGCGAGATGTTTGGGTGCGAAGGTAGTGTCTTTTACAGGTTCACTGAGGACTTTAGCTGCTGATTTCCCTGTTTTGGCTGGTTGAGCTTTGACGCCTTCAGCAGTCTGCACGAGTTCAATGTCAACTTGGGGCTCAGCCTTAGCTGAAGATGTTTTTTTGCCGTTACTTGCCGCTGGGGCTTTCGAGGCAACTTTCTCTACAGCTTTCTGAGAGTTGGATGCTGCTGTTTTCGCTACTTTTTTGGTGTTAGATTTTGCTGTTTCCGCTGCTTTCTGAGTATTTGTTGCTGCTGTTGCCGCTGCTTTTTGCGTGTCTGATGTTACTGTTTCCACAGCTTTCTTTGCGTCTGATGCAGCTGTTTCCACAGCTTTCTTCGCGTCTGATGCAGCTGTTTCCACAGCTTGCTTCGCGTCTGATACTGCTTGTTTAGCTTGCTCTAAAGGGATTGCATCGGCAGCTTCGTCAAGTACCATGTAGTAGCCTTCTTTTGTACTACGGAAAAGCCCACTAAAAAAATTCACAATCCCGGAAATTAAGTTTTTGATAAAATCGATCATGACAACTGCTCCTGCCTTTTATATCTGGTATGTAACCGCAATCCTTAAAAAAGTTACGGAATATTGTTACATTTTATCAAAGTAGAATTGACCTACCTATCTGAACGCATTACCTAATTTAGGTAACAGTCTTTCTAGGTTCTTGTTTCACTAATAACATTGTTTTAACATTACAGGACAAGTACTTTAGCGTATTTTTCTCAACTATTTACAGCCTGTATCCAGTCAGAATTAATTATGGGATTTTACTGTCACCAAGAGCAAGATTTTGACTAAATGCTTTACAAAAGTTAACAGATATTTTCAAAAAATATATTTGAGTGAAAAAACGGAAGTGACTCAAACCAGTAAAGAGACTGTCCTACCTTGTTTAGAAGTGGTGATTATAGTTGGCTAAGTTTTGTATAGACTTAATTAAGCTTAGTTTTATAAATGAACCATATGAATCAGCAGCTCAATCCCGTGTTATTGGTGCATGGGATTTTTGATACAGGTAAGGTTTTCCATAAAATGGTTCCTTATCTGAAGCAGAAAGGCTGGACTGTGTATGACCTTGATTTATTGCCCAATGATGGTTATGTGGGTCTTGACAATTTGGCACAGCAAGTTGCCAATTATGTTGATGCCAACTTTGCACCAGAACAACCCCTGAATTTAATCGGCTTCAGTATGGGGGGAATCGTTAGCCGTTACTATGTTCAGCGTTTGGGAGGAATTAACCGAGTACAGCGGTTTATCACCCTTTCCGCACCAAATAATGGCACTTGGATTGCTTACTGTCGCCAAGGTGTCGGTTGTATTCAGATGCGTCCGGACAGTGCTTTGTTAAAAGAATTGAATCGTGATACCGCCATGTTGGAACAGATAAGTTTTACCTCTATCTGGACTCCTTACGATTTGATGATTGTCCCTGCAAATAGTTCACAAATGCCTGTGGGAAAAAATGTGGTAGTGCCAGTTTTAACTCATGCTGGAATGCTCACAGACTCAAGAAGTTTAGCGGCAGTGGCGTCCGCACTCGAAACTCCAGTTAAAAGCGATCGCCAATTTGTGCATACTCGTAACTCCCAAAAATCGACTCAGGATGACGGTAATACTTAAACTCCATTAAGTTATAAAAAGGGTCTTCTAAAAAGAAAGTACTATGTTCCAAAGGAGAACCCACAAAGCGGTACTTAGCTTCTTCCCGAAAAAGCAGCTGCCGATGTTGTGCCCTTACCAGCAATTCCCCCCAGTCATGCTCTGAAGTAAAGATTAGCCCAAAATGTCTGGGATAAATCCCGCGTTGAGATGTCAGTGGTTCTTTGGTAGTATGAGCAACGAGTTGATGACCGTAAAGATTAAGAATTAAGGCGTGAGGATTTTCTCGACCAGGAATGCAGCCCAAACCATCAACATAATATGCTTTTGTCTGGGCAATGTCCGTGACAGGAAAGGCAAGATGAAACAAAGTTTGGTTCATAAATGAGTACTGAGTGCTGAGTGCTGAGTGCTGAGTCAGAAGAAAGAAACATTTCAAATTTTCAACTCATATCCTATCTCACTTCGTTCTCCTAACTCCTAACTCCTAACTCCTTGACTGTACTCATAACTCTCTATACGTTTAACTGCTGCCGTTGATACAATGACCAGTACAAACCCTTTTGTTGTAAAAGCGCAGAGTGAGTTCCGCGTTCGGCAATCACACCCTTTTCTAAAACCAAAATCAAATCAGCTCGTTTTAGGGGGGCAAAACGGTGGGCAATCAAGAAAACGGTGCGGTTAGTGGAGATTTTTTGCAGGTTTTGCAGCACCTGCTGTTCAGTTTCACTGTCTAGCGCGCTGGTAGCCTCATCTAAAACTAAAATTGGCGCTTGCGAAAGAAACAACCGCGCTAAGGCAATGCGTTGTCGTTGTCCACCAGATAAAGCTGTTCCGCGTTCTCCCACATTTGTTTCGTAGCCATTAGGTAATTCACTAATAAAGTCGTGAGCAACAGCACATCTGGCAGCTTCTACGACTTGTTGTGAGGTAATGTCAGGATCGCCGAGAGTAATATTTTCCAAAATAGTACCGTTGAACAAGAAATCTTCTTGGAGAACTACGGCAATTTGTTGGCGCAGTGAGGCTAAATCGGCGCTTTTAATATCAAAACCATCGATGAGAATGCGTCCTGATTCAATTTGATAAAGACGTTGCAGCAGCTTAGAAAGGGTACTTTTCCCAGAGCCAGAGCGTCCGACAATGCCAACAAACTGTCCTGGTTGTGAGGTGAAGGAGATTCCTCGCAGGATCGGTTCGGTGTTGGCGCGGTAGCGGAAGAAGACTTGCTCAAATATGACTTGACCTTTTAAGGATGGTAACACTAAACCAGTTCCCGGTTCAGCTTCTGGTGAAACGTTCAGAATATCGCCAATCCTGTCTACGGAAAGCAGGACTTGTTGCAGATTTTGCCACAACTGTACTAGGCGCAAAAGAGGTCCTGTGACTCTAGCAGAAAGCATTTGAAAGGCGACTAGCTGACCGATGGTAAGCTTATGCTCAATTGTTAACTTAGCTCCAAACCAAAGAATGAGCAAGGTAGAAAAATTAGTGAGGAAGTCACCGATATTGCTGCTGATGTTAGAGGTGGTAGAAGCTTTAAAACCTGTGCGGATGAAGCGGGCAAACAAACCTTCCCACCGATCGCGTGCTACTGGTTCTGCTGCATGGGCTTTTACCGAGTGAATTCCCGTTACCGTCTCTACCAGAAACGATTGACTATCAGCGCTGCGGTTAAAAGTTTCGTTCAGCCAGTTGCGGAGAATTGGTGTTGCGGTGAGTGTCAAAATTGCAAACAAAGGCAGTACTGCCAAAGCCACTCCAGTCAGTGGGACATTGTAGTAAAACATTAATACCAAGTACACCACAGCGAAAATGCTGTCCAATACCACAGTTAATGCCGTACCGGTGAGAAACTGCCTAATTTGTTCTAGTTCTTGGACTCGTGCGACTGTATCTCCTACCCTTCTTGACTCAAAATAAGCTAAAGGTAACCGCATCAGGTGGCGAAACAACTGTGCTGATAAACTTAGATCCAAGCGACGGGCAGTATGGGTGAAGATAAATAGCCGCATGATGCCGAGTACTGCCTCGAATATTGCCACCAGCAGGAGTGCTAGCGCCATCACATCGAGAGTTGGCAGACTCTCCTGCACCATCACCTTATCAATGACAACTTGTGTAATTAGCGGTGTTGCTAACCCTAAAAGCTGCAAAGTAAAAGATGCTATTAGTACTTCTATGAGTAATTTCCGGTACTGCCAAACTGCTGGAGTGAACCAACTTAGATTGAATTTTTCTTGCTTATGAATTGCTTCTACTTGCCACAGCAACCCATTCCACGATGTCTCAACAACGGACTGCGGTAAGTTTTCACAAGAACTATCAGGATGTAAGGGATTCGCAATAATTAAGCGATCGCCCTTAACCCCATATGCCACTACCCAAGTCTCGTTTCCCTCGGTTTGACTCCATTGCAACAAAGCCGGGAAAGATAAGGAACGTAAATCACCCCAACCAACCTGCAAACGCCGCAGCGCAAACCCTAACTTTTCTGCTGCTTCAGTGAGATGTTTCGGACGCTCTCCTCGGAGTTGCCGTTGTACCCATTCCAGTTGCACGGGATTTTCCAACTGTTGAGCTACCATTGTTAAACATGCTGCCGCCGTGTTCCAGCTAGATACAAAGGGGTAAGCCGACTGGATGGGATGCTCTGGAGGAGTGGGAGAGACAGGGAGTGGGGGAGTAGGGGAATTTTTTATGATCTGTGTCTCTTCCGCCATTAAGCCACTAAGCCAAAATTCATCAATCTGTGGTGTAGACAGTTCTGCCCACAATACTGTATGCCAGCGCACAATGACGACTTCTTTACTAGCTGCTACAGCTTTGCAATCGTATGGATACTTTTTTAAGTTACCAAACCAATCACCCTCTTCGAGGGTTGCTAACGGCTTACTTTCACCTTCAGCTCGCAAGCGTACTTTACCAGAAACAATAAAAAACTGGTAACCTATTGCTGCGTCAAGTGACCAGATTTTTTCTCCTAATTTGCGGTGCAAAATTTCTGCATGCTCTCGCAATTTGTTTTGTTGTTCAGCATTGAACCAGCATAGTGGCTGTTCGTTCCAAGGTAGAGAAGCGATTACCCTTGTTGGAAATTCCTCATTCAGAAGTTCTAATTCGCTTGCAGTTTTACTGTCAGCTTTTGAATTTTCTCTGCTAGCCATTTCTCAAACAACTCATTTTGTAGTGCTTGCTTTAATTGAGTATCTTCTAACGAGGCTGATATAAATTGTTCTACACGAAACAATCCATAGCATTCCTCGAGTTGTATTGGTCCTACCAAATCTCCTGGATGAACTATGTCAATAGCTGCCCTGAGTTTATCTGGCATTGTTCCTCGGCTTACTGGTCCCATCATACCGTTAACAATTCGGTCGTCTGTTATTGAGTACTCTCTTGCGAGTTGCTCAAAGCTGCTGCCCTCTTCAATTTGTGCTTGTAGTTCTTCAGCTAATTCGCGATTTCTGACAATAATCCGAGAGACAACTACCCGATCTAAGTAAATTTTTCGCTCAATGAAATATTCTTGCAGTTTTGATTCCGCGATCGCCTCTTTAAGTTTTTCTAATTTAAATCCTAAAGTCACTGTTGAATGGAATGTCGTATAATCTGTACCATTATCCCTGAGCCACTCCTGAAAACGTTGTGGGTCTGTGATTTGATTTTTTATCCGAAAATCAATAATTGACTGTTCGCTGATAGCCGGACTAATGACAATATCTTCTCGTCTTTGTAATTCTTGCTCAATTACGTACTGACGGATAATTTCTCCAATAAACTGTCCCAATTTTCCGGATGCTTGCAGATATTTTACTGCCTGCTTAATAGAAATTGGCTGCTCATCAACTGTCAACAATGATAGTGAGTCCATGAATTAAAACTAAAAAATATACATAAAGCAGTAAGCGTTCAGTCTGTATTTTTGATCTATAGTGCTATCACGACTTAGCCGAGTTGAGTTTGAGGTTTAGACAATGCCCGTTAATAACTCACGGTTAACGGCACGGGCTGACAATGTTAGTTCAGTAATATTTCTATTTTTCCATAATAATTTTTTCAGGGTTGTATCCTTAAGGGCATTTATACTTGTTAATTAATTTATTCATTTTTACTCTCAAACTACTATTGCAATAGTAAGCGTTCCTTACTCATATCCGCAACCAGATCACAGAAAAAATACCTACAAACACCTGTCGAAATTAGGCAAATTCTTAAGCAATTGTACTAGTCCAAAACCAAGCAAATAACATTGCTGTAGTTGCGCCTATCAACGTATTTAAAATATTAACCAATTCATTAGTTAACCAGTTAAAACGAGTTTGCAAGGTTGCTCCAATCACACTTTCTAAATTGGTAGCAATAAACGCAGCCAGCACACACCAAATGACACCCCTGACATCGATCAAACCAATTGCCCAGCCAACGAGTGCCTGAGCTACCGATGCTAATACACCAGCAAAGGTTCCCTCCAAACTGACTGCTCCTTCTGTTCCACGCGGTACTGGTTGGAGTGTCGTAATCAGAAAAGTCCGTTTACCATATGCTTTACCCACTTCACTAGCACAAGTGTCAGAAAGCTTGGTACTGAAGCTTGCTACATAACCTAATAAGAGTAGGGAGTGGGCAGTGGGTAGGGGCGGGATTAATACAGATAACATCTGGGTACATCCGAATATTGTGTCAAACCCGCCCGTACAAGAATTGGAGGTAGAGATAAATCCCCAATCGATCATTCCTACTGCCAAAGCACAAAGTGCTCCAGTCAAAGCCGAACCCCAGACATTTTCCGGCCCTCTAGCCCCAGAACGCTTTTCTGCAATTCCTTCTGCTTCTTTTTGTGCCATACCGATGCGTGTCACAAAAGAACCAACGAGAAAATAGAACGTAACTACTATATATCCCTGCCAACCTAGTGTGACCCAAATTAAGACACCAAGTAACCATGCGTGGAATAAGCCTGCTGCTGTGAGCAGCTTTTTAGGAACAATCCAAGCTACAGTTAACAAAATTGTGTTTAATCCCAATCCTATCAACCAGGAGTTTGAAGAATCAATGAAAGATAGCATTTCCCAATATTTCCAAATATTTTTATCAAAAGCTGTCTTATCCCCAAAAAGTATACTTCACAATTACAGCTCCCGATTCTCAGAAAATCCTGAGATTTCTACACGGTGACGAATAATGCAAGTAGCTTGGTAATGAGCAGTCGATAATCAGGCTCGAATACGGAATGGGCGACATATAAAGCGGACACGATCTCATCATAAAGGCATGTGACCAATTAGCATTCTCCCTTACAGGTACCTAAATACTTCTTCTCTCTTCCCTCTGCCTCCTTCTAAGGGTTTTTATATTTGTTATGTATTTCTCCAGCCATAAAT
>JAQYWN010000226.1 GCA_029379265.1 Rhizonema sp. NSF051 | reverse complement strand
GTGTAATAGACATATCTATAAATGATGTAGGGGCCGCAAGCACAGCGTTCTTTGTAGGGTACGGCTGTTCGCCCTTACAGGATATTTGATGTGTAGCGAAGTTTTAGGGAATTAGTAAAACATGTCAGACCAAGAATTGTTCTAACTCCTACAGATTCACAATATTTTGAGCTAAAAAGTAAAAATTTGCCAAGATTAGACAGCACAGTTTCTTATGTACAAGGCAAAATACATTTCTGTACATAAGAAAACCAATAAGAGCAAATTTGTCAAGCAGAATGACTTTATACTCTTTAAGATAGGACAGATAGCAAAGTGGCATGGTCTTGGGGTTGAATGTTGCGCTTTCCAGTTTCCACCATTTTGACCCAGCTTGCACTGCGACCAATTTTACTGGCAAGTCCGCTCTGACTTAGCCCTTTGGCAATTCGCATTTGTTTCAACTGCTCGCCGGAGTCAATTTTGTGAAGGATTGGTTTTGCGATCGCCGCAGATAAATGTGCTGGCACAGGTGCTATAACCAACCCTTTTTTCTGTTCAATTTCTCTGTGATACCGTCTACGCGACTCATCTATTTCATTCAATCGATTAGCGATCGCTTCTGGTGGTTGAATCCACAATCGTGCCGACAACAGACGATTAAATTTGCCATGAATGCGCCTGGTTTTATCCGTTAATCGCTCTCCTTCGGCTGCAGTGGCATCGTTTGCCCAAAACTCGACTGCAAGCTCTGGATCGTCCGGAATTTGCTCGAACAAACTCGATTCGCCAGCATCTACCCAATATTCCATCGGGTAAGTGGTTGGATCGGGAGTAATTTGCCAACCTCGACTCAACAAAGCTTTGACGGTTTTAACCCATGACTCAACGAGTTTCGCCCGCGCTTTTGAGTCAGTTTTCGCCACCTGTAATGCAGGTTCACCAAATGCAATTCTTAACAGAGATTCTGCTATCAATGGACTATTTCGGTTGATCTTCGTCTTAAATAGAAGCCATGTCATTAATCGCGCCGCACCTTCGTAATGATGGTACGTTGCCATGATGTCCTGAATCAAAGTTTTAGATAGGATGCAATATTCATAGTAAGCCTGCTTTTGAGCACGCATCTCTTCATTGAGAAAATACTTTGCCCAAGCCCCACAGCGAATATTGAGAGTAAACCCAACCAGTTGTTGCTTTTCACCAGCAACTTCTCCCTCATCGTTCGCAACACATTCTTGGAAATGCAAAATAGGTTCTGCAATTTCCCATAACCAAGTGCGACTGACACTAAACGTGGGAATTCGACCTTGTTCGGGCCACGATACATATACCAGCAAATGACACGGCTGTTTTGCCAAATCGAGCATGAGAGTCAGCTTTTGCTGCTTGTTCAACTTTTTGTTTTTATTCAGCCCCAAATATTGCTCAAGCTGAGTATCGCTAATTGTAAACGATTGTTCCCACGGTCGATTTAGTTGCGTTGCATGTGCGGCATAAATTAGATGTAAACACGTTGCCCGCAAATCAAATTGCTCGATTAGCGCGATCGCCAGATCTCGTTCTAACACCGATGGATCTTTTGCATACAGATCGTCGGAAAGCCAAAACGAAATATAGCCTTTCCCCTTCGCAACTAAACTTTTATAGTAAGCTTCTCCCTCTTCCGAGGTCAACCAAGGCAAGTCACTTCCTTGGGTGAGAATGTTTGCGCCTTCCCAAATCAGTCGATTTGATGCCGCGTAGTCCGTCATGCTATCGGAAAACAAGTCTGGGCTTGTCTCCGGTCGTTTTCGCGTTCGTTTCGACACTGATTTCATCGATTTACCCCGTTGCGACTGACGCAACTTTTGTGTTTGACTGACTGTTGCACTTTCTGGCTTATCAGTCACAACTTCAACATTAACTGTAGAAATCTCTGCTGATTTCATCTCACGTTGCGTTTGAGTTGTTTTCGAGCAATTGAATGTCATAGCAATTGAAAGAGACACGAGGACACCGGGACGTGGTGACACGGGGACAAATTCACTCACCGCGTCACGCGTCTTTCTTAATCCATGAAGAAGGGAGAATGCCGCGATCTTACATCAAATGCAAAAATTTGTGTTTTTCAAATCACAAATACCCACCCTTTTTTCATCTGAGCGCTTACCTACAATGCTTGAGCAGCATGGTCTATAGAGCGAGCGATCGCCTATAAAGCTCTTTTAGTCACAATTTCCCCCTCACTCAGAGAAATCGTCACAAGGCAGTCACATTCACGAACATATTACCCCTGACTTGGGGAATTAGTCACAACAAATGTAAATTTATCCCCATTTCGGGGAATTAGTCACAATGATGAAGGCTGACTCTACACTTCAAATGGACGTACAGTCTCGATCACAAATCTTCTTTTTTCAAGGAAATAGTCACAAGATCTCGGTCACAATGAACGGAAACTCGCTTCTATTTGAAGGAATCAGTCACACAATCTCGGTCACAGATTCCCCAGATTCGGGGAAATAGTCACACTCTTCGGTGGGAGCGATCGCTCTGGAAAATCCCCCCACTGTAGACAAAAACCCCTCTCAATCGGGGAAGAGATACCCCTCAAGAGTGAAAGAAGTCACTTCAAATTCCTTGAACTGCTGACAGTGTAAAGCTTTTGGATTGCGTGACCATGTCTGATCACTATGATCAGAATGATCCACTAGAGTCACAAATAGCAAATTGTGACCGCTGATATCGTGGGACGTACCTAAGAACCGATAAGCGTACATAAGAATCATGTCCCACTGTCAACCTATTGAGGATCTTCGAGCCGCGCTCGTGAAACTCAATTTAGAGCAAGCACAACTGCTCGAACGTGACCTAGAAACCCTGATCGAGCAACTGCAAGCTTTAAAGCCTCAGCATCAGCCTACCGTCGTCAAAGCTCATCGTGTAGTTCAGGAAGTGAGGCACATCGAGGGTGTTACATATCAATTGGAACGAGTCAAGTGCGGCAAGGAAGGATGCAAGTGTACAGACGCTCCAACTCACGGTCCTTATTGGTATGCCTACTGGCGAGTCAATGACCGTCAAAAAACGCGCTACATTGGCAAGCGATTTAAGACAGTCAATATTTTAGAGCGAAGCAAATCCCAGTTTTCGCCGGCATCAACTTATCGGCTTCCGTTGAAAGTCGTAAAGCAAGCGACCGAAGAACTCGTATCAAAACTGTATTAAGCAAGGCAGCAAATGCAATGATGTTTGATCTATAAAGCAGTTACGAATGATAAAGCGAAGTTTAACGAATAGACTCCGCTTTGCTTATGAGTGTAGTAAATAATTTTGTTCTCGTTTATGTTTTTGGTTAAGCTGCAATTGCTACTACTCATATGACTTGGAAGCAATACTTGTATCCTGCTTGCAGTAGTTTTTAGCCCAGTTATCCAAGCGTTTAACAGTGAACTTGCCCACTTCATAAGTGCCGATAATTCCCCAAAGTTTAGTCAGAGTATCACCTTAACAGCCTCGAAACAACTGCTCTACTAAAAACTCAAAGCCTGCTAACTATTTATTGTAATAATAATAACTTTTTCATTTCAGTAATGGAAAACCCTCCGGAATTTTCTGAAGGGTTACTGTCAAACCAACTTATACAGTAGTTAGTTGAAATATTACATTAAAACAACTCTTGACAAAGCTTACGTTTTGTCTACACCAACCTACTTATCCACCTGTACAATTTTGTATTTAGGCACTTGCCAGTAAATAAATATCCAGCCGTATGTCCGAATATTGGGACTACGACGAGAGATCTAGTTTGACGGCTGGATATTTATTTTTATGGATCTCCCTTAGAGTGATCTATAAAAACAGATACAAGCGTCGGATGTATAAAAAAGGCGAGAAGCTTCCGTTTTGTGAATTTTTCAATTGTTCAGTTACAAACTGGACAATCGAAAAGGACTTTACAAGCTAATAAGAGTGGAAAGCGGATATCTTATTCTCAAGATCATTTGAGGTTATTAGATATAGAAATAGGGCTTTTTATCAGGCATAACTGTTCCATGCAGCTACGCTTGACTGAGATTCATATTACTGATGTCTACAGCACTTAATTTGGTCTTTTTGAGGTTTGCCTGAGCCAATTTAGTTTCAGTTAAATTTGCTCCTGTCAAGGTAGCACCAGAGAGATTAGCCAGACTCAAATCGGTTCTTGTAAGGTTAGCTCCACTGAAGTTAGCTCCACTGAGGTTAGCTCCATTAAGTTTAGCTCCACTAAGATTAGCTCCACTAAAGTTAGCTCCACTGAGGTTTTCACCCTTCAAATTAAACGCAATCAAGTTCATCTTCGTAAAATCTCTTTGACCAACTGCATATCGGCTTAAAACTTCATTGGCATCCATATTGGTTGCCTCGCAACGAGTAGCGTTATCGCTGTTTACAGATTTTAATTATACTTCACAATATGCGACTTTTCTTGTATTTTAAATTATTTGTTGAAATAGCTTGAGCATGAAGCTAACTTGCTGATCGCTCAAGGCAAAACTATTTGTCCTTTGAGAAGTTAAGTCTATGTGGGGATGCGAATCTTTCAAAGTCCCAACGCTACTTAGAATGTATGTTATAATAATTATAATATGTTTAAAAATGTACTGAGAAAAAATACTTACGAACAGCCCTGACCTCGTACCCCTTCTCTCTAAGCAAGCTACGCATGATTGCGTCTAGAAAGAGTGAGAAGACAATTCCCGATCGCTGCTGCGAGATCGGGTGACGCTACGAACGTCGTTCAAAGCAGCGTCTTGAAAGAATGAGTAGATCGCGAAGTTTGCACTTCTCTGGGCCAGCAGCGCTGCTTCACCAAGACGAGGACACGTGCATGCAGGGGTTTCCCAAAGCTCCTGTGCCTGCACTGGCAACTCCCGTCTTCTCATTGATCGGAGACGCGAGCGCTAACAGTACTTGCTCCCTCCCTTGCAATGTGTCCCTTGCCAAGGAAGCTCTTCTAAATCAAAAAGAAGAGAGGTAATCTTGCACTCAATAATGGGAATAATGTTCGACTTCAACACCTTGGGTAAGTTCTCACGCGCTTACTGCGTTGGCATTTGTGCCGAATATTGCTGCAACACCTGCTTTAAATACTGCCCAGTATAAGACTTTGGATTCTCCGCCACTTCCTCGGGCGTACCCACGGCAATAAGTTCTCCACCCTTATCACCACCTTCTGGACCTAAATCTATCACCCAATCAGCACAACGTATGACATCTAAATTGTGTTCAATCACTAAAATTGAATTAGTTTTATCTACCAAACGTTGCAACACATCCAACAATTTGTGGACATCATAAAAAGATAAACCTGTCGTAGGTTCATCTATTAAATAAAGCGTTTTACCTGTGGCGCGGCGTGATAATTCTGTGGCTAATTTCACTCGCTGTGCTTCGCCACCAGATAACGTTGTCGCTGGTTGCCCCAGTTGAATATATCCCAATCCAACATCAACTAAAGTTTGCAGTCTATTCACTGCTTTAGGAATATTTTTACAAAACTCCAAGCTTTCCTCAACAGTCATGTTGAGAACATCAGAAATAGACTTATCTTTGTACTTCACCTGCAAAGTCTCGCGGTTGTATCTCGCACCTTTGCAGACTTCACACTGTACATAAACATCTGGCAAAAAATTCATTTCAATAACGTTGACACCTTGTCCACTGCAAGCTTCACAACGTCCACCTTTAACGTTGAATGAGAATTGCCCCGCTTTATAACCTCTAGCTTTAGCTTCTACTGTTTGGGAAAAAACGTCTCGAATCACATCGAAAACACCCGTATAAGTTGCTGGGTTAGAACGCGGTGTTCTGCCAATTGGTGATTGATCAATGACAATAGCTTTGTCAATCGTATTTAATCCCTGAATTCCTTCCATCTGTTTGGGAAAAGGAACTTTACGCATGAGGTGGTGTTGCAGTGCGGGGTAGAGTAATTCATTAATTAGAGTAGATTTACCAGAACCGGAAACACCAGTGACAGCAACAAGCTTGCCTAAAGGTATTTCCACATCTATATTTTTTAAGTTATTGCGGTAGGCGTTTTTGATTAGCAAACTGCGCCCATTTCCTTCGCGACGCACAGCTGGAGTTTGAATCATCCGGCGTCCCGACAGATACGCACCCGTTAAAGACTTTTCCGCATCCAGCAAGGCCTGTAAATCACCTTGGGCAACAATATTTCCGCCGTGAATACCAGCGCCAGGACCAATATCAACAATGTGGTTAGCAGCCCGAATCGTTTCTTCATCATGCTCTACCACAATTAAAGTGTTACCCAGATCACGCAATTTGGTTAAAGTTCGCAGCAATCGCCCATTATCTCGTTGATGCAACCCAATACTTGGTTCATCCAAAACGTACAAAACCCCTGTCAATCCAGAACCAATCTGAGTTGCCAGACGAATTCGCTGCGCCTCCCCACCCGAAAGCGTCATCGCCGGACGATCAAGTGTCAGGTAATCCAACCCAACATCCAACAAAAATTGCAATCTGGCTTTGATTTCTCTTAAAACTAAATCGCCAATTTGCAACTGGCGATCGCTCAGTTTTAACTGATCAATTCTCTCCCGACTCAAACGTATTGAAACCCCAGTCAACTCCAAAATCCCGTACTGCCCCAACCGTACCGCCAACGCCTCGGGTTTCAACCGCTTCCCCTCACACACCGGACAAGGCTGATCCACCAAAAATTGTTCCAACCTCTGCTTAACCAACTCCGAACCACCTTCATATTGCTTTTGCAATATAGGAAGAACCCCTTTAAACTCTTCCTTTGCCGTACTTGCAGTCTTCGCTGTTCCATACAAAACCACATTTTGCTGTTCTTCAGTCAACTGACTCCACAGCGTTTGTAACTCAAACCCATAAGCTTGCCCAACTTTATACAGTAACTCCAGGTAATAAGAATTATCCTTATCAGACCAAGGAGCAATGGCTACATATACAGGAGCTTCCGGATCAGGTACCACCAATTCCTTTGAAAATCTCCTTAAACTTCCAATACCGTGACAGTGGGGACAAGCGCCATAAGGAGAATTAAACGAAAACAAGCGCGGCGATAATTCCTCCATCACCGCCCCATGTTCCGGACAAGCAAAATTTTCGGAAAAGACTAATTCTTGTTCGTGCTCATTACTCGTAACAGATGACGAAGGACTAATAAGGATAACCGCAATCCCATTTGATTGTTTAAGACACGTAGACAGAGAATCTACCAAACGCTCTTGAATGTCTGGTTTTTTAACAAGACGGTCAATAACGACTTCTATAGTGTGTGTAAAATTTTTATCTAATTCAATTGCATCAGACAACTCTCGCACCTCGCCATCCACTCGCACCCTGACAAAACCTTGGGAGGCAAGACTTGATAAAAGTTTAGTATGAGTGCCTTTTTTACCCCGGACGACAGGGGCAAGGATTTGAAAGCGTGTGCGATCAGGTAGTTCCAGAATGCGATCGCACATTTCATCTATCGTCTGGGGGGCAATACAGCGATCGCAAATTGGACAATGGGGTTCACCCGCCCGTCCAAACAGCAACCGCAAATAGTCGTAGATTTCTGTGACTGTTCCTACTGTAGAACGAGGGTTATGAGAGGTTGACTTTTGGTCAATAGAAATCGCCGGACTTAAACCCTCAATCGCCTCGACATCAGGTTTATTCAACTGTCCCAAAAACTGCCGTGCATAAGCACTCAGTGATTCTACGTAGCGTCGTTGTCCTTCCGCAAAAATGGTGTCAAACGCTAGGGAAGATTTACCAGAACCAGAAACGCCAGTAAAGACAATCAGGCGATCGCGTGGCAGTTCCAAGTCAATATTTTTCAGATTATGCTGCCTAGCACCCCGAATACGGATTGTATTTTCGCGATTGTGATTGGTGTGAGGAAGATGTCCATTCAAGGATGCAGCTAGCTGGGTGTTTGACATATCGACGTGATGATAGAGGGATGCCGCGCGAAACAGTTCTTAATGTTATCACCGTTGCCCTGATCATAGTAGAACAATAGTACTGCTAAAGTAGTAATTGCACCCTTATTATGTAGAGAGATTTCCCAAAGTTAAGCTTGGTTTATCTATGGTCTTGTCATGGTAGTCATATTTGGTAAACCACTGGTAATAGAACCACAGATACAGACGGATGGTTACGATCTGTGTGCATCTGTAGTTATTTATAGTTTCTCTTTATCTTAAAGACAACCACTCCAGAATTTCCTGATTAACAACATCCGGGACTTCATCATGGGGACAATGCCCAGCACCAGGAATGGGAACAATTTTGATATCTTTGCCGTTTTCACGAGCCTTTTCGTATATTTTTGCCCCAGTGATTGGTGTCCAAGGGTCTTCGGCACCCCAGATGACCAACAACGGGCATTGAACTTTGGGTAATAGTTCCAATGGAGCGGGACCTGGAGGCGCTGTGAGGATAGAGGCAAAAACCTGTTGGGCTCCCGGATCGCATGAAGGTCTATAAAGTAAATCCACTAATTCATCGGTTACAGCTTCCCGATGGCGATAGACTTGGTACAGGGTACGGCGAATTTGGGCTTTTTGGCGGATGCGGTCAAAGACGAACTTACCGGAAATTGGATGACCAATTAATTTGTTAAATGCTCCCATGACCATGCGTAGCGGTGGATTCAATTCTGATGGTCGATGACTTAATCCACCTGCCGAGTTAATCAAAACACCGCCAGCAGCAATTTCTGGATGTTCTGTCACGACGATCAAACTTAAAAGTGCGCCAATGGAGTTTCCGATAAAGACAGCTGGTTCTTGAATATGTGCTTTGCAAAAATCTTTTAGCAATTCTACCCATACGAACACGGTATAATCTAATGGCGGCTTGTCGGAACCACCAAACCCCAGAAGGTCGATGGCATATACCTGATAGCCAGCATTTGCTAAAACAGGAATATTCTTCCGCCAATGTCCAATAGAAGCGCCAAAGCCATGTACCAGTACTAAGGGTATTCCACTACCCATAACAGTGTACTGAATTTTGTAACTCTGCCAATTCCAATAAAGTTTTTCCAAGGTAGCTGTAGCTGGTAGCTGCTGTGTTATCTCAGTCATTATTACGGTTCGTAAACTATTTTCCTATATAGTAATTGAAGAGTCCTACATTTCCCGATATAGCTGTCATAGAAATCATCCTACAGTTTATGCAACGTGCCCGTGAGGTAGGGGTCAGTCAGACTTTAGAAGAGTTTGATGTATTTATTAGAGCACAAAGTCCTGCTAATTAGGACTAGAGGTGACACTCAAAGATTTATTCCTTGGGATTGCTCACCTTATCAAAAGCAATTTTAGTTTAGTCAAGTACCAGTTATTCCACCTCGAACACTCGACTATTACTACCTCCTTGCACATAAACTTCCCTTGTTGGAAAGGGAATGTTAATTCCTTCAAGCTTATAGCGTTTGTGCAACTTTTTGATAAAAATATGTCTTGCTATGCGGATATCAAAGAATTCATTCAAGCGGATGTAAACTGTAAAATCTATACTAAAATCACCAAATTTTTGAAATCTAATAAACGGTTCATTATTGAGTAATCCTGGTGAAACCTCTTGCATGACTTCTTTTGCTACCTCGACAGTCACTCTTTCTACTTGTTCAAGCTCGCTATTATAATCTACACCCACATCAATTGTTAAAGTGATTTCCTTTATCGGTAGATGATAATTAGTGAAAATAGCAGAAGATAGCTTAGAGTTTGGGACAACTATAACATTGTTTGAAAGTTCTTTTATCGTCGTATTTCGCCATGTAATATCTGTAATATAACCTTCATGTTCGCCGTCTACTTTTACATAATCTCCTGTCCTTACCTGCTTGGATATGATTAAGTAAAACCCGGAAAATAAGTTCGCTAGAGTATCTTGAAGTGCCAAACCTACAGCAATACCACCAACTCCTAATGTCGTAAGTATCGGTGTAATTTGGACACCTACCGTTTCTAAAAGGATTAATGTTCCCAAGACTAAGACGATAGTTTTAGCAAGATTGGAAATTAGAGATGCTGAGACACCTTCTGTTTTCCTGTAACTATACACTGTCACAAAACCCGCAGTTAGTCTTGCAAAAACTAACGTCATTGAAGACAGAAAGACAATAATGATTATTTTTTCCAGAACGTTAGCAACGACCGGCTTGAACGGGTAACTTAGAAGTGCCGCATAAACACCCGCAATGAAAAACAAAAGAACAGGGATACTCTCTAGAGATTTAAATAATATTGTAGTG
>JAQYWN010000225.1 GCA_029379265.1 Rhizonema sp. NSF051 | reverse complement strand
CCCTTTTCCTGCACCCTCTTGACAAAAGTGCAATTGCTTTAACCTCTCACGGATGATTCCAGCTTGACTGGTGAAATAGGTGAGATGGTCGCAAGCGGTATCTGGTGATATAATTCTTGGCTGAGGCATTCGCTCTAGGCTAATATTTTTGATGCTTTCCAAAGTCACGGCGATATCGTTTGGTTGAGTGAGAAAGACTGTATCTACGACATTATCTACAGCAACGCCAAATAATTTCTGCATCAGTCGCCGTATTTGACTGGAGTTTTTTCCAGGTTCAATTTGTAATGCTTCTCTCTGAATCGAGCGATCACCAGCAATTATAGTGTACTGGATCTTGGGGTCAATATTTTTGGCGATACTTTGGATAAAATTGCTTTGGGATTGCATTTGATCCAAAGCGTGATCGTTAGCATCCAAAAACGCCAGCAATGCGGTAATAATATTTATAGGCCAAGCAACGCTAGAAAGTTGATTTAACCCTATACCAAGAGCAGTAAAAGCCCAATCTTGCATTTTAGGCCAAGGAGAACCCGCGTTAGGTGTACCTAACATCACTAAGTGTTGGACAATTTGATTGCCACCTTTTTCCTCGATAAAAGTACGAGAGATTAAACCACCCATTGAATGAGCAACAACATGTAATTGTTTCCCGTGGTTAGCAGTTAAACCAACCTCTGACAATTTTCGCTTAAGTAGTTCGGCGTTTTCTTGAATTGTCGTATTGATATTTTCGTAATCAAAAGCCAGAACTAAGTCATACTCATCTTGGAGAGTTTTCTCAAGTCCATTCTCTGTCGTTTTTGCAAGGACACTTGGAAGTAAACTTTTTGTATCGCCAATAATACCGTGGATGTAAAGTAGAATCTTGTTGGCTGAGGAAATTTTGGATTTGATATCCTCATTCTCTTGATAAGATACATTTCCCTGTGGTGAAACTTTGGCAATTCTCAAAAGCGGATATTTAAAATTTTGCCCCAAGCGCTTGTACAGTAGTTTTTGAAAAAGTATTTTAATTGAACCTTGCAAACTGCGACTATTGACTGTTGGCTCTGGTAAACGTTCTAATGTAATTTCTGTCTTGCCATCCTTCGTCACAGCTTTACCCAAAGGTAAGAAAAATTCTCCATCATACGCTACGGGTAAGATATGTTCGTCTGATGATAACGACTTACCAATCAATAATCTGAGCGGATTTTCTGGCGTTACACTTTCGTGATTTTGCACATCAACAATTTCCAAAACACTAAACGAACCAGGGCTACGAGTCATGTTAAACTCGTATGGTTCAACTAGGTTCCTTCCTCCGTCTCGCTGAAGAATAGTTTGCTCTTGTAAGAAAATTGGTGGTATTAAACTACTATTAACATCCCGACTACTTGGAGGTAAGGGGTTAAAACTAAATTTTCCCTGAAAACTTGAATGTCCTTGTAGTTGAACACCAGTCAGTAAAGTGGTTGACTCAGATTCTTTGATTTCTACTCCACCTGGTGGTTTTACCAGATTAATTTTGACTTCCTGAGTCATCCAGTTATCGATAAATTTGTCTTTTTTTCGGCTAGTTTGACGAGTATAAACTTTGTCCATTAAAAGATTGAGAGTACCAGACAAATCTGAGGAGCGATTTACCGGGGGTGGAGAATCTAATCCAGGTTGTTGGAGTAAACTTGCATTGAAGTCTCTATCACTGACAATTAATTTGAAAATCGAGTCGTACTCAGTAATTCCGTTATTTAAGTATGCTTCGGGAATTTGTAACTCTAATTCCTCACCTTTGGCAATATTTCCGCTAGATAAACTTATACTGCTCCTTTCTACAAAAAATTCAGGAACAGCTATTTCATAATCTCCAGCTAATTCTATTACTTGAAAATACAGTTCTTTGTCGCTTTTATTAGTTACTTTAATCTTCACCCCTGGTGGTTCTGATTTATTATCTTTCCAAGTGTACTCCCCACGCAAAGCAGAAGTTTCTGTTTTTGATGAAAATTCTTCATTCTCATTCGTGACAATAACTTCCATCTCCACATCACCAGCTTTTATTTGGCTAGTTGGTGGAGTTTTCAATTCCAGAATATTTTTCCAACGTGCAATATGCTCTAAACGTTTGATTATTTGGTTTGCGCGTTGTTGAGTGTATCCTTGTGTATCTGGTACTTCTGGAACTGGTGCTACTAATGGCTGTTTATCAGTAGGTTGCTTAATCCAATACTGATTATTGATTGCTTCTAAGTAATAATCAGCATCCTTTAAGGATTCGGTTTCTCTAACAAATAAGGAAGGTTTACTAGCCTCAACTGTTGAAATTGCTGTACGAGCTAGTTTGACACCTTCATCATCACCTTGAAAATAGACTTTTAACTTAGGTAATGGTACAGTGGTCACAATTGCCCAGTAAGCTTGATCTTGAGATAGTTGACTACTATCACCGATTTCAGCAATACTAACTTCTGTAAATACTTCAGTCAGCTTAGCTTCGCAAATAGCTTTGTCAATTTCCCGTAACTGCTCTGGTGTACTTCCTGGAGGGAAGATAGCTACTATCGTCTCTCCTTCAGATGTTGGGTGAATCCCATGTAAAACACCACCGTTAATTACCCAATTTTGATGAGTCTTACTGTCATAAGTCAAAGTAAAATAATTGATAGGTTCCCCTGCTGCACCTCCCAAGAAAGTTTTGATTAAATCATCTGATGTAGCTTCTATTTGAGGTGACTGCTCTTTGACTTTACCAGTTATCAAAGCATTAATGTCTTGAACAAAATTGGCATATGATAAACTACCATTAGTACGCTGTAGAGCTTCAGTTAAAAAATAAGAAAAAGCACCACGAGGTTGACCATCTGAGCCTCTATACTCTTTCGCAGTTTGAAACTCGCGACAAGCAGAAATTGCTACATATATGGGTGCTTTATAACTATCGCTGAAGCGGTATTTCAACCATTCTTGGGGAAAAAGAAAGTCTTTTAAATCTCTTACCTTTCCATCCGGATTTGTTTGACGTTCGACAACTTCTGGATCTCTTGTGGCAGTACCAGAGTGGCAAGAATCTAAAATAATTAGGATGTGAGGATTATTTTTGGCGACTTGCTCAATTAAATAGTTTAATTCTTTATCTGCTAAATCTTGACCTTCTGGTATACGGCTGTCATAGCAAACTAAAGTTTGAATTTTTCCATCTCTTTCTTCTTTCCGAAAAATTTCAGGTGCTGTTTCTTCAGAACCATGACCTGCATAATAAAATAATACGACATCTTCGCTATCAGCTTGGCATAGATGTTGCAGAAAGCCGTCGATAATCGCTTGACGTGTTGCTAAATCATTAGTTAAAGTCTTTTCAACTAATTCCCATTGATTGTCAGTAGCTATTCGATGATGTAAGTATGTTTCTATTGCTTTAATGTCATTGACGCAGCCATTTAGGGAATTCACTCCTCTTGAATCAGGATGGTAATTATCAATCCCAACAAATAAGGCATAAATTTTGTGAGTCATTCGTGTTTTCCTAGCTGAATGGGTAACGAGATAAGCGATACGGCTTAAGCCGTTGCCTTTGGCATCGCACACAGCCCCCACGGCTTAGCTTGTGAGAAATTCGAGCTAAACCCAGGCTCCACTGGCAGATGTTCAGGCTTATGCTTAAATACATCTTGAGTATGCAGTTTTTCGGACTAAACCAAAAAGTTTTGTAGAAGGCTTGCCACGCAAAGATTTGAGCTAAATGTTTGTATAAAAAAAACAACCTCTTCAGAAACACATTTTATCACCCTTGCATAGCAAGGCTTTCACAGAATGAATAATGAAGTAATCCCAAACCCCCGCGATTGCGTTATTTCGCTTTACTCCCGCAATGATATTGTGTATTTAATTTTGCCTGACTACGTATTCTGTAGACATTTATTGGTGTTGGGAAGATATCAAAGCCAAGATTCTAACATCAAGGCTTGTACCTGTTGTATCCGTTGAAAATCGCTGTCGCTTGAGACAACAGTGAGATTATAGTGCAAAGCAGTCGATGCAATCCACAAATCGTTATCGCTAAAACCTAAATCTTGAACTGTAAATTTTCTACGCTTTGCTTTATCTTTAGGACCAAAATATTCAAGAATTTCTCCTTTGAGGCTACCGTAGACATCGGCTACACCTCGATTAATAGGATAAAGATCAAGGGTTTGCAGAAAAGTTCTGACGAAGCGAAGATTTGCCTCCTTTTGAGAGGACTTTTGCACCATATAAAGGAGTTCGCCTTGTACGATAACGCTAATTGCAACCCCTAAACCAATGTGTTCTTGCAACCGACGAATGATGTTTGTTTCTCCAAAAATGATGCGGCTGCAATGGTTGGTGTCTAGGAGATACATTGCTAAAATTCTGCCTGGGAACGGGTTTCGTAAACAAGTTCTAAGCACTCATATAAGTCATCCCCTTGCCAAGTTCCTGCAAATTTCAACAAGTCTTCTGCCATGGAGCCTCTAATAATTGGTGTTGCTTCCCGTAATTGAGGTTTAGTTTTGCTCTCTGCCGGCAGGGAGTGGCTATCGCCATCGGAAGTATCATCTTTTTTCGTTGAGGAGTTAAGGGGTACTTCATCTGACCTAGTTTTTGTCTTGAGAAAACGCAAAAAGTCTAGCGTTTCAGTTAAGATAACATCTGAAGAGGATTCAATTTCTTGGAACAGTTGTTCTTTAATATTCATTTGTGCCGTTGCTTGCGTTAGGCTAATAGTAATCTCATCTATCCTAAATATACTTGAGTTGTATGATGTTTGCTCAGTCTGGAAAATCCTCCTTTCTCAATATTACTGTGTGATAACGATCGCTTCATCATATCGAGTAGCTCATAAGCAATTTTAACCAGATACAATGCACCTTAGGGAAAAAGCCGGGGATCGTCCAGGTTGTTTGCCATCATGAGTATGCAGTTTTTCGGACTCAACAAAAAAGTTTTGTAGAAAGCTTGCCACGCAAAGGTTTCAGCTAAATGCAGCCATACTCCTTGTTCACGATGCTTAAAACCCTAACTTCTACGTTTATATTCCGCTCCTGGATGTAGTGTACTGAGAGTATAGAATGATGATCGCCTACCTACAACAATGCCTCCATCGCTTGCTCAAAATTGCGGCAGTAGAGCTGTTGGTTGTAATCGAGCCGCTTTTTGTCTGATGATAAGGGAAAGCATGTCAATGTTGCCTGTTGAACATATGCCATTAATGGGCGACGAAAAGACTCATATTTCTCGAAAGCTTTGGCGATCGCTTGCATGTCATCCCAATTATTTTTCTGTGCAATGTTAGCAATCAGCCTTGCAATCAAGAGTGCATCTTCAAATCCTTGATTAGCACCTTGAGCCATAAAGGGAGGCATACCATGTGCCGCATCACCTACTAATACGATTCGCCCTTGACTCCAAGCTGGCGGAATCGCAGTGGGAAGTTGTACAGAGTCTGAAACGGTAGCGCGGTGAATGTAGTATGGACGCTGCAACATATTAGCAGGAGGTGATTTTCGCAGTAATTGCTGGAGTACATCAGGAAAACTAGCCTTCTCTAATTCCTGCAAAGCTAAATCAACTAAAGCATTTCCTGCCTTTCCCTGCAATGAATTTAACGGCAAAGCAAGATGTAGCATATATCCAACGTTTTGTCTACGAAATAACATCATCCTTTGGTTGGATTTATACGTGGAGTTGGATATTTCATCATTGCTAATTGTCAAAATTCGTGAGCCTTGAAAGAATTTCTCTTCAAGTTCTGTCTCTATTTCATTTGGGATTTCGGTTATTTCCTTGCAACTAATTGCGGCAAACCCGGAGTATTCAGGTTTTGCAAAAGCATCATACTGACTATCTGCGTAAAGTACTCTACGAACTGTAGAGTTGATCCCATCTGCTGCAACAACTAGCTTAGCCCGAAGAGATTTTTCTTGAGGGGCAGTATCTGAATTCTGGGGTTGTGTGTTATTATCTTTCTGCCCGTCTGCCCAATAGGCGTAGGGGTTGGCTTCTGCCTCTATATTAGATAAGCAATCTATCCGAACACACCGATTCTCTGGCTCATCCACAATATTGATACAACGGTGATTGGCTTTTACCTGGTTTTGTGGAAGTTGATTTCGGAGAGTAGTTTGCAAATCATACCAAGCAATTGGCACTCGACCTTCGCCATAATCTTTAAACCAGTCATCGTACTTCAGAGAGACTGAGCGAGTTTGTTGCCCTTGCAAATTTCTGTAAACCCATTCGGATGAAGTTTTTGAAGGTTTTTGTTCTTGAGTTGTTTTTGTCTTCTCGCCACTGGATTGCGCTTGATTAAAAAACTCTAAACCAGTTTTCTTAACATCTTCGTATGTTTGGAAATCTAAACTTTTAAGAGCTTTTAATCCATTAGGCAGAAGATCCACTACTTGACCAACTTGACGAAAGGCGCGTGCTTGATCGATAACTAGAAGATTCTCAATACCAAGCTTACGTAAACCAATGGCAGTTGCCAACCCGATAGGTCCCGCACCAACTATAATAATATCGTATATCAGCATAAGAAAAGAGGCAAGTTGTTTACCATATTATTGTCGCTGAGATAAATCTATCAAATTCACCAGCACCTAAACTGTCCGCGCACCGACATCCTCATCCCACTCAGCGTCGCCAACTTCACAGGCTATGAAAGCTAATAATGAATGCGATCGCAATGTTTATTTGCTGAGTTCTGACGATCAATGATCAACAAGATTCCCGACATCTTTAAGAAGTCGAGAATCTGACACAAATCATTAAAAACTTATGTTTGTAACAATTGTTATTTTTCTTATTATAGCGCTGATTGTCACTGGAATTTTCATAAATCCCGTTATCACTAAACAGCGAAGAAATCGTCTAAAACATCGTTCTTTTCCTCCACTTTGGAACGCTATTATAGAGAATAACCTTCCCATTTATACTCATCTTTCTCCCATTGAACGCAGACGGCTTCAGGGACATATTCAAGTGTTTTTAGCGGAAAAACAATTCATTGGCTGTGGAGGACTACAGGTTACGCAGGAAATAAAGCTGACTATCAGTGCTGTTGCCTGTTTACTCCTACTGAATGAAAGAGGAGAATACTTCCCTAAACTTCGTTCAATTCTGATTTATCCCAGCACTTATTTTGTTAATGAAACAGTTGCTACCGGGAATTATGTTGTCGAAGAAAGGCGCGTGGCAAGACTGGGGGAATCATGGATTAATGATCAAGTGATATTGTCTTGCGAACAGGTGAAACAAGACACTGACAACTGGCGGGATGGACATAACGTTGTTCTTCATGAATTCGCCCATCAGTTGGATCAAGAGGATGGTAAAGCCGAGGGGGTTCCTATTTTGCCACGGAAGTCAGACTATTCGATTTGGGCGCAGGTGATGACAGAAGAATATCAACAACTTTGTCATGATGTTCAACGAGGTATAAAGACTGTAATGAATAGCTATGGCACAACTAATCCAGCAGAATTTTTTGCTGTAGCGACTGAAACGTTCTTTGAAAAACCTCACCAATTGCTGAAGAAGCATCAGGCACTTTATGAGTTACTGCAACGCTACTATCAACTAGATCCCGTGCAATGGGTTTTCCTACTATATTGATGCCTTCTGTTCGTGCAACTTTTTCGCATACGGTGATGAGTGGCGATTAACATCCCCATCGACGCTGACGGTTAATATCTCTCAATACCTTTTTATTACCATCAAGTGTTAAATAACCGCGCTTGCTAAAATTCCAAGTAGTTTACTTGGTTGTCTTATTGAATATTCAGCAAGGTCAAACGTAGCGATCGCCCCCTCCAACTTCATAAATACCCAAGTCGTCCCTGTTGTGACTGTCCCCATAACCGGACAGGTGTAACTGCCTTTAGCTAAGCCATTAAATATCTGGGCAGCTACCATTGTCGCTAAACATTGACCCAACCCTTCACCTATATCATCTTTCTTTGCTTCCACAACAATGATGACGGGTTTATCTATTATTAATTGTTCTTTGGATTGGGTAAGCAGAAAGTCAAACCGTCCGTTAAGTTTTCGTTCCTTGTCTACATTGAAGTCGCGACCGCTGAATAATTGTAGAGAGCCTACCTGTCTTTTTAGATCAACCAAGACCGGAAAGACCAAGGCCTCTGACTTGAACTTCTCACTCTCACCTATCCTTATTAATGATAGATGGTCAGTTAGGGTTTGAGATAGCAGGGCAGTCGGCTCTATCTCTTTTACGTTGTTAAAAATCCCAAGCTCTTCTACAGTTTCTAGATTAAAAGTCTCTATTACCTCTGCCAAGGTGAAATCACTGTATGCCATTTTGGTTTTCCTTAAACTTTAGGGTATGACCGATACTCTTTTTTGGGATAAATCCATCAAATTCGCCAGCTTGTAAACTATCCGCGCACCAACATTGCCATCCCACTCAGCATCGCCAACTTCGCACAGATCAAAGCCAATAATTTTGCGATCGCTCTCGATCAATTCACGAAACAGCATATATGCTTGCTCCAATTCCAGTCCACCAGGAACAGGAGTACCTGTACTTGCACAGTATTTTGGATCAAGACCATCAATATCAAAGCTAATATAAACGTATTCCGGTAAATTACTCACAATTTCTCTACACAAATCAATCCAAGTTGTTCCAGAATAGAGCTTTTGTTTGATGGCTGGGTCATAGTAAGCGATAATTCGACCGTGCGATCGCTCAATCATTTGCACTTCATCGAGACAAATATCGCGTATCCCTACCTGTACTAACTTAGAAATTTGCGGGATATTCATCGTATTATACATGATCGATGCATGAGAGAACTCAAATCCCTCATAGGCATTGCGTAAATCTGCGTGTGCATCAATGTGTAAAATGCCATAGTTAGGGTAGCGAGTTGCCAAAGCTTGGTAATAACCTAACGGTGAACTGTGATCCCCACCAAGGACTGCAACTCTTTTGCCATCCTTAATTGCTTCCTGACACTGTTCAAACAACCATTGATTAACCTGTTGACAGGCTTGATTAATTTGTGTAAGTACTGGTGTTAAATCAGGTGTGTCTGTCAGCGATTTACCTTGTTCTAGTCGCTGGATAATTTTTGCCGCCAAGGTGCGATAATATTCGTTCTTCTCTAGAAGCTCCTGGGAAATTTCCACCATGAAAATTCCCTGTTTCCATCCATCACGATTATCGAAATCGAATAAATCCAATTGAGTCGAAGCATCCAGAATTCGCTGTGGCCCTTTAGCTGTCCCTATACCATAGGAAACAGTGACTTCCCAAGGGACGCCAAAGACAATTAAGTTTGCCGACTCGTAATTAAATGGCAAACCAAAGAGATTACCATTAATTTGACCTACGCCGCTAGGATTGTAGTCCTGTTGATGATAACTCATGATTCTTCTAATACGTGGGTAGACAAAACACTGCACCATTGTAGCGAAGCTTATGCTGGTCATGCCTTTACACTAAAACTTTGCTACACATTCAATATCCTGTAAGGGCGAACAGCCGTACCCTGCGGGAACGCCTGAAGGCGAACGCCCCTACGGTATGTGTTGTCTCCTTTGAGAGAATTGGTATTACATCCCGAATTGCAGTCGCGAATAAAACTCCAGCCATAACCCTCGCTACAGTTGTTCAACCTCTTAATATTGAGATTCCAATTTGCTGTTGGCTAAGAGAAATTATTTAGCGCAGCTTCATAAAGAAACGGTATGAGGATTTATATAATTAAGACATGTAAGTACTGCTCGTTTGAAAATATGTCATACAGTGACTTTAAAACTATTGACCAAGCTGTTTCCAATCTTGGATTAACAGTAGAGGATACTTTTCATTTATTTGGTCAAGTTGTACCCATTGAACCTTCATCACGTCTTCAAGAAATACTTGAGGAAACTTTAGATTTAGCAGCAAGTATTAGCACTGAAAAAGCTCGTTCTGAATTGATTATTACTCCAATTTTGCTAGAAATAAGGCGCAAGTACAAAAATCAAATAGGCTATTTTTCAGGGAATACATTTAATGTTGATGACTCAAAAGGTTTAACAGGTGCTTGTGATTTTATCTTAAGCGCATCAAGTAATCAATCACTTGTTACCGCTCCTGTATTAACTTTAGTAGAGGCAAAAGATAATGATATCCGCATTGGGTTAGGTCAATGTGTAGCTCAAATGGTTGCCGCTCAAATATTTAATGCTCGTAAGGGAGTGGAACCGAAAATAAGTACTCACGCAAAATAAATTGTATATTATTAAAAGGAGCATGTAAAATATAT
>JAQYWN010000224.1 GCA_029379265.1 Rhizonema sp. NSF051 | reverse complement strand
ATACTAAAGTTTAATTTTTTGTCAGTAGTAATACTATCAAATTCTCAGCCCGTCTCCATCGCTTTTTTATGAAGCTGCTTTAGTGATGACAAACATGGCAGATGAACTGATCAAAGTTATATTCTTTTTCGAGGAACACACAGAAGTTGGAGTGGCAAGACAACTAACGATTGAGGAAGCTTTCTTCCACGAGCCTCAATCTCTCACCCAGTTTCGGCTGATACTGGTGCAAGAATTTCTGGAGCTTAAATCTACTTTGCTTTCCGGAGCTATCAATGTCGTTATCTTAGACTTCCCCTGGAAAAATGCTTTCTGTTTAAAAGTCATGGACAGTATCCACTGTCTTGCTCCAAATGCAGCTGTTGTGATCATGAGTGATTTCGAGGAGGAAACGAGGCAACAACAAGCGATCGCTACGGGCGTACATAATTATTTAATTAAAAGCAATATTTATCCTCAACTATTACGGCATTTACTGTACACAATTGCTCGGCAGCACCGTTTAAATGGAGAAGTCAGCAAAACACAGTTCCAGGAGTTATCTAAAATTCCTACAGGTATTATTATACTACACGACGACTTAAGTATTTTAGCTATCAATTATGCCCTAGCAGAAATGACTGGGTATGAAGTTGCTGAATTGATGGCTAAAGACTGCTTTGCACTGGTTACGCCCGAATCGCAAGAGCTGATCAGAAAAAACATTATTAGCGGAGCAGAAAAACCTTATGAAGTTGTTGTAGTTAAAAAAGACAGTTCTACTTTTCCAGTTGAAATGCAAAGCCAAATCATTCTTTACCAAAATAAACAACTACAAGTAGCGGCACTTGAAGATATTACTGAGCGCAAACAGCGGGATGTTTGGCAAAGAAGGGAAAACAGTCTGCGAAAACAGAACCAAACGCTGGTGAAATTTGCCAGAAGCAAGACACTTCAGCAAGGCAATCTTCATCTAGCATTCAAGGAAATTACAGAAACGACTGCTGAGTCTCTAGACGTAGAGCGAGTCAGTATCTGGTTATATCAATTTAACTACATAAGAATTGAATGTTTTGACTTATACGAACAGGACACTAAACGTCATAGTTCTGGTATGGTGTTGGAAAAAGCCGATTATCCAGTGTATTTTGAAGCTTTGTTTAACGAGCCAAATATTGTAGTAAATAATGCCTATATAGACAAAAGAACCCAAGAGTTATCTGATTCTTATCTTTCCGTTTTTGGCATCGCATCCCTGATACATATACCAATTTGGTTGGGTAAATGTTTGGTAGGAGTGTTGTGTTACGAACACACTGGTAGCATTCGTGAGTGGACATTGGAAGAAGAAAATTTTGTGAGTGCTATTGCAGATTTCACAATATTAGCAATAGAAGCAAGTGAGCGAGACATTAAACAGAAAGCACTGCAACAGAGTGAGGCGCGATTGCAGGCAATTTTCGAGCGTTCATCTGTTGGCATTGGATTGCTAGATATGAAAATACGGATTGTTGATATCAATCCATTACTATGTCAAATACTGGGATACAGTCGGGAAGAGCTATACGGCAAGCGCTTTACAGATTACATTTCCGACGCAAAAGGAGGAGATTTAGAGCTTTATAAACAATTGGTGTCAAGAACTCGCGATCGCTTGGAAGTGGAAAGGTGTTTTTTGCATAGAGATAGTCGTTTAGTTTGGATTCACCTCAGCATTTCTCTCATTCCCAGCACAAATGAGGAACCGGAGTTTTTCCTCTTGATGATTGAGGATATTACCGAACGTAAGCAAACAGAGTTGAAACTGTTTGAAAGTAAAGAAGCGGCAGAAGCTGGTAGTCGGGCAAAGAGTGAGTTTTTGGCAACCATGAGCCACGAACTACGAACGCCTCTCAACGCTATTATGGGATTATCTCAGTTGTTGCAACAAGAAATTGTTGGTTCTCTCAGTCACAAGCAGAAGGAATATATTAGTTGTATTTATAGCAGTGGTGAACACCTACTGGATTTGATCAACGATATCCTTGATCTATCTAAGGTGGAAGCAGGTAAAGAAGAATTTTTGCCGTTCCCAGTGCAAGTCCAACCATTGTGTGAGTCCGTTATCTCGATGGTGAGCGATCGCGCTATCGAAAAAGGATTGCAACTCACAACTAAAATTGACAAAAATGCAGATGTTTGCATTGGTGACGCTCGCAAAATCAAGCAAATGCTGCTTAACCTTCTCACCAATGCGATAAAATTCACCGTAGTCGGCTCTGTGTTGCTGGAAGTTAAAAAAGTTTCTCAGGGCATTAAAATGATAGTATCAGACACGGGCATTGGTATTGCTCCAAATCAGTATAAATTTTTATTTGAACCTTTTAAACAGTTAGACAGTCGGCTCAATCGTCAGTATGAAGGTACTGGTTTAGGTTTAGCTTTAACGCGCAAATTAGCACGTTTGCATGGTGGAGATGTGACAGTGGAATCGACTTTGGGAGAAGGTAGTCGATTCACCCTGTTTTTACCAGATCAACACCAAACTGGAGGTAGACAGATGCCAAGGTTGGGAAAAGTTGAAGCGCTGACTTCCACTGTAGATATTGGACAACTTACCATTAAACATCCAAACTATAGAGAAGAGACTCAGAATTCAAATATCACCCGAGTACACACCAACCAGATCCCAGACGCACAGGAGTTGCTTCCACTCTCGAGCGATAAACGAGTACACTGGCTTCTGACAGTTTTACATGAAGACAGTGAGGAGTGATTAGCTCTTATTTGAATAAGTGGGCGATCGCTCTCCTTCTTTGTCACCAGACTTCTTCACTCTATAAGCTCGCCCATATTAAAATCTATTCTGACCCAACCTTTGAGTTTTCGTAAATTGTCGAGAATGAGTATGGGAATCTGCCAGTGATGTACCATCAGGAAGGGTAAGGGATCACTCACTTCAAACATTGCTTCTTTCCCAGAAGAGATGTTTCTTACCCAGGTTTGCAGTTGCTTAAACGATCTAATCTCATTCAGCCGCCAAACTTCGTGATACAACCAATAGGTGGGTTTACTATCAGCAAGAGGCTGTAAAGATTCAGCAAGAGGCTCTTTACCAAGATAAGCATCCGCTACTCCTGGATGATTGTAAAACATAGTAATAGCGGAGTGAGTACGGGGGTTACACTCAATCGCGTAAACAGTTCCGTCTTCTGCCTCGATGAAGTCAAAGGAAAGTTGCCCGGTTTTTCCGAGTTCTTTGGTAAAATGACTCGCCCATTGCATAATTTCCGGCTGCTCAACGTTTTCGTAGTTGACTTGAAAAGCCGATGACTCACAGCAGCAGTACATTCTTGACTCGCCATCTCGCGCAGTTGTGTGAGTGCAGTATTCCTTTCCAGGGATGAATTCCTGCATAATCCAGGGATTCTCCTCACTGATAGGCAGACTCTTGACAAATGCTGCTGTTTGTGCCAGTGTGTCGCAAGGTAGCTTGGTAAGATTCAAGCGACGTATTTGATCGTAGGGGATGCTTTTAAGAATGTATTTGCGCTTCTCTTGAGAAAAGTCAAAGTTGATAACTTGTTCGGGAGCAGTAATTTTGAAGGATTTGGGGACGGATAAACCGAACGATCGCGCTGTCTCGGCAAAGGCAAACTTGTCATCTAAAATCTTCGTGACATCAGCATCGAAGTGGAAAAACTCACAAAATTCTGGTAATGGCGGCTTGCCGTGATCATAGTGGATGACAGAAAAAATGGCTACTGGGATAAAAAAGTCGATCTTTTCTGTTTTGGCGATCGCGTGCAAAGCTTTGATGTAGCCTGATATGTCTTTGCTGGGATCAGGAACAGTGTAAAAGCCCGCCACAGAGTTGGAATATTTATTACCACTTGACCAGAATTTCTCAATGTCAATTATAATAACCCGATGCCCTTCAGCATGAAATGAACGCGCTAGCTGAAGAGTTTTCGTCATTCTCGCGCCAGCGATCAAGATATTTTTGGCATTGGGGTTGACAACAATTGACTTGCCAAATGGTTGCTTGAGAAAGTTCCACAGTAGCGAAGTTAAGACGACGATGCAGTTTAAGGGAAAGGCGATCGCCAGTAATACAAGAGTGCCCAAGTTTTGGAACACTACAAAAATCTGCTCCTTCATAGTTATAATTGTTACATAATAGTGGAATCAATAACGAAGCGGAACTTGCTTTCCTACACAAAGCAGATGCGATTGAAACAAGCGATCGCTTCCTAATCACTTCTTAGGGGAACTCCAAGAAATAAATTATCCAATTTTCAAACTCGACTTACCTCTTCTATTCCCCCTGCTAGAATGCTCCCCCCCTTACAGATTGATTATTTTTTTATTTGGAAGTCCCTAGTTGTAGAGGTATTGCTATATTTTACGTCTTCTCCAAACTTTATGAGTTTCCCAATACAAAAATCAATCCTCACCCAACTTTGTAAGGAGCGCAAACTATCGAGTAATAGTAAAGGAACGTACCAGTGATGTACCATTAAGAACGGTAGTGGGTCGTTTACTTCAAATATTGCATCTTTTCCTCGCCAAATATTTTTAAACCACTTTTGCAACTGCTTTAACGATCTAATTTCATTGAGTCTCCAAAGTTCGTGATAAAGCCAATAAATAGGCTTACTATTACTCAGGGGTTGCAGAGGTTCAACGGGAGGCTCGTGATTGAGATAGGCATCCGCTAAACCTGGATGGTTGTAATACATTGTAATCGCCGAGTGAGCGCGAGCGTTGCACTCGAGCGCATAAATCGTCCCATCTTCCGCCTGAATGAAGTCAAAAGAAAGTTGCCCAGTCAGTTGTAGTTCTTTGACAAAATGACTCACCCACTCCTGAATTTCTGGATGTTCAACGTTTTCGTAATTGACTTGAAAAGCAGATGATTTGCAGCAGCAGTGTACCGTTAATTCACCATTTCTCACTGCACTGTGAGTACAGTACTCTGTTCCTGGAATAAACTCTTGCAATATCCAAGGGGTATCTTGACTAATGGGCTTACTTTTAACATAGAGCGCCATTTTTTCGGGAGACTCCATTGGTAGCTTAGTCAGATCTAAGCGTAAAACAGAGTCATAAACAATAGTTTTGAGAATGTATTTGCGCTTTTCGTTAGTAAAGTCGAAATTAAGAACTTGTTCAGAATCTGTAATTAGAAAGCTTTTCGGGACAGATAGCGAGAGTGAGCGTGCAATTTCTGCAAACGTAGACTTGTTATCCAGCATTTTCATTGTATCAGCATCGAAGTGAAAATTCTCACAATAGCCTGATAACACTGGTTTGCGCTCAGAGTCAAAGTAGCTGGCTGCAAAAATACCTACCGGGACAAAAAAATCTATGTTTTCGTTTTTGGCGATCGCACGCACGGCTTGAGTATAGCCTGATATGTCTTCGTGCGAATCAGGAACTGTGTAAAAGCGAGCTACAGAGTTGGAAAATCGATAACCACTGAACCAGTATTGTTCGAGATCAAATAAAATAACTCGATGCCCTGCCGCGTGAAATGATCGAGCCAGCTGAAGAGTTTTCGTCATTCTACCACCACCGATCAAGATATTTTTCGGATTCTCGTTCAAAACCACTTGCTTCAAGAAGCCTTGGCTAAAAAAATTCCATAGCAGCGTTGCGAGTACGACAGTGCAATTAAAGGGAAATGCGATCAAGAGGAATGCCAGTGTCCCCAAATTTTGAAACACTGCGTAAATACGTGCTTGTATAGATTGTTTTTGCACCATATATAGCCTTAAAATTATCTAGCAACGCTTTATACACTCGTTAGTCTCTGGTTGACTGACAAAACTCACACATGGAGGCTCAGATCCTGGTATCAAGGCGTTTTTTGTTTACTGTAAGGTTACCATATCGCTCCTACAGTAGACTGAAAAGGTTTGCGATCGCGTTCACTCATTCAATATGGAGGATCATCTTTACATGGCGAATGCCTACTTCTTCAAAGACTTCTCCAACTTCATGAAAACCCAATTGTTGATGTAAGCCTTTCATATATTCTTGGGCATGGATGACAACTTCTGAAATATTTTGAAAAGCGATCACATCTATTGCCGTTTCCATAATTTTCTTCCCAATCCCTAACCCTCTAGCTGTCGGCAAAACAGCTAACCTTTCTATTTTTGCTATTTTCTCATCCAAATACCTAATTCTGGCAGTTCCCACACATTGATTATCTAAATAAGCAATCAATTGCTCAGAAACTTGATCATACTCGTCAAAATCTAAAGCCGGATCTACCCCTTGTTCTTCCTGAAACACAGATTTTCTAATTGCTTCAATCGCGACAAACTCCTCTAGCAACTGAGCAACTTTAACAACAATATCACTCATTCTTTGTTTCTTCTTTGCTCACGTCTTCGTGGTTTAATAACAACTTAAGTAAAAAGTAAAAAGAGAATCCCCATAAATAAATACGCGGCTATGCGTCTTAAAACAAATCTTTATTTTCTTTCTCTGACGTGCGTTGGGTGCTTCTGAACTTTTTACTTTTTACTTTTTACTTTTTACTTTGTTATTAATCAGCCCCTTCAATTGGTGCAAAACCTTGGCGCTGGATATTCTCTGTCACCGTGCGCGGTTCTAAAAATTGTAGCAGGTAATCAGGACCTCCTGCCTTGGAACCAACACCAGAAAGCTTGAATCCACCAAATGGTTGCTGTGCAACAATCGCACCCGTAATAGTGCGGTTAATGTACAAATTCCCGACTTCAAACTCTGACTGCGCTATTTGAATATGCGAAGGAGTTCGAGAGTAAAGTCCGCCAGTCAAAGCATAGTTAGTGCCGTTAGCAACTTCCAACGCCTCTGCAAAATCTTTGACTTTAGTCACTGCCACAACCGGACCAAAAATTTCTTGCTGAGCAATTGTTGCATTTGGCGAGACTTCTGTAAAGATAACAGGACCGATAAAATACCCGTTATCTGGTGCGGACATTTCTAAAGCAACTTTTGCTTCTGCCTTACCTTTCTCAATATACTCGCAAATGCGATCGCGTGCCTTGGCATCAATCACGGGGCCAACTTGCGTGCTAGGTAACTCAGCTGCACCAATATTCAGTGATTTCGTTGCTTCCACAAAACGTTGTACAAAAGTATCGTACACAGCTTTGTGTACAATCACCCGCGAACAAGCAGAACATTTTTGTCCGCTATAACCAAACGCCGATTGCACAACACCCATAACAGCTGCGTCTAAATCAGCACTTTCATCAACAATAATCGCATTCTTCCCACCCATTTCAGCAATGACCCGTTTCATATGCTTTTGACCGGGTTTGAGAATTGCTGCTTCTGCGTATATTTTACATCCTACTTCCTGCGAACCAGTAAAAGCGATTACATGGGTATCCAGATGATTCACAAAAGTTGCACCGACTGTGGAACCTTTTCCTGGTACATATTGGAAGACACCTTTGGGTATCCCCGCCTCTACCAAAATTTCTGCGAGTTTTGCCGCAATCACAGAAGATGTTTCTGCTGGTTTCAACAAAGTACAATTACCCGCAACCAAAGCCGCCACAGTCATCCCTGTAGCAATAGCAAGTGGGAAATTCCAAGGAGAAATCACCACTGCAATTCCCCGTGGCTGGTAAATATAACGATTTGTTTCACCAGCAACATCATAGTTATAGCCCAAGTCAAGCCGTTCCATTTCTGAAGCATAGTAGCGACAGAAATCTATTGCCTCAGAAACCTCACCATCTGCCTCTCGTACTGCTTTTCCCACTTCCAAAACCATCCAAGCAGAAAGTTCGGCACGGCGTTGCTCCATCAAATCACCTGCCTTTCGTAAGATTGCCGCACGTTCACTCACAGGTGTTTTGCGCCAAGCGGGAAACGCAGCTTTTGCCGCTCGCATCGCCTGTTCAGCTTGTTCAACAGAAATCGAGCCAACTTTGCCAATAATTTCACTATCATTTGAAGGATTAACAGAATCAACAATTTCCTGAGTGCTGGTGTACTCACCATTAATCAGAGGGAGATATGTTTTCCCTAGTTGTTGACGAACAGTTTGTAAAGCTTCAGCCGATTTCTTGACGACTTCCTCCTGAGCATAATCTGTGTCTGGTGCACCTAAGAACGCGGAAGAATCTTGATACCTATTCTCTTGTCGGATGACTGGCGGTGCAATGAGTTCCTCAACAGGGCGATTTTCCATATTTTGCCGCAGAAAGGAACTATTAGCAGTATTTTCTAGCAAACGACGAATGAGATAAGCCATTCCTGGCAGAAGTTCGCCGTAGGGACAGTAAACTCGGACTCGATAACCCTTATTAACTAAAGCTTGGGCGATTTTGTCTCCCATTCCGTAGAGGACTTGCATTTCAAAGCAACGACGGGGGATATTTAAACTTTCTGCTAGAGCAATCGCCCGAGCTTGCGATCGCACATTGTGGCTACCGATTGCAGAATAGACATATTCATGATTTTGCAGCAATAACTCAGTTATCTTCTCAAAATTAGCATCCGTCGCTGCTTTATCGTTATATACTGGTTGAAGCCAATGTTTTTGTACTGCTTTGATGGTTTCTTGATCCCAATACGCGCCTTTCACCAAGCGAATCGTCATCGGATAACCGCGTTGTTTCGCCCAGGCAATCCAGTCTTGCACATCTTCTTCACTATCGCGGAGATATGCCTGTATTGTAATGCCAATATCTGTACGCTGCCTAAATTCTTGTTCCATCAACAATTTTTTCAAAATGCTGAGAGTTATGTCTTTGTAAGCGTACTGTTCCATATCAAAATGAACCGCAGCCCCCAATTCCTTGGCACGACGCAAAAGAATGCGAATGCGATCGCCGACTCGTTCTTCACTCCCCTTGGCATCCAAAGGATCAAACTGAGAGTAAAATGCCGTCAGCTTCACAGACACCTGAACTTTCGGCAACACGCCCTCTGCTTCATCAATTAGGGGAACTGGCGTCCAACTCTTGGAGGCTTCTACCAATTGTTGCATCAATTCCAAGTAGCGTTCCAAGTAAGACTGAGCTTCTACTTCGGTAATCACTGCCTCACCCAACAAGTCAACAGTGAATGCCATTTTGTCTTTACGCAGTCGCTCAATAGTCTTGATGACTTGTTTAATATTCTCTCCGGAAATATATTTGTGGGCTAATGTTTCTGTTGCTGTGGAAACAGTTGTCGCCGCAACCTGCCCTGGCATGGAATCGGGATTAGCAAAGTTTAGCATTCCCTTTAGGGCGGCTGGTAGTTCTACTGATTCCGAACCTAGGTATTCTTGTAAATGCGCGGCAATTTCTGATTTACTATTTAAAGCAGGAAGAGTATCAATAAAGCGAAATAGCTGCACCCGTAACCCAGGATTACTCATCGCCCAAGCCAGTAATTTATCATCCCAGCGCATCTGATCTCGCAATGCCGCAAAGAACGAACGATTCTCCTGCGTTGCCGCTAGAAGTTCCCTGGCAATTTCTTGGGTTTTGTCTTCGTATATACTTTTTTTAACTTGTAATACCACTGATGACCAACTCCTTATTTAAGCAAGGCTTTCTTAAAAAGCCCACGTATACTATTTTGACTCTTGAATTGTGTTAAGTCACTGTACTGCTAAGTATATTGTTGGCAGATTGCTCAAACAGAAGTTGCTATATCTACAAAGACGAAAGTGACAATAGCGGGTGAAGTTAGTATGCCCTTGGGCTGAGTTACAGATAATGGGTAGATGCGATTTACATGTCAACCCTACCCTTACAGGAATAGAGAATAGGGTTAGGAGATCGAATTTTATCAAGCGCCGCCACTCGCCTTGACGCTGTGGCAATCCGAAATCATTCGTAAAACACGAGAGTTCTGCTCTTACAGGACTAAATATATTTCGGCAATGCAAGTCAATTCATCCATAGTCTAACTAAAGGTGAGTTTATTATTCAGAATCAAAATACCTAGTAGAGTAGATGACGAATTTAGGCGATATAGTCTATTTAGGGTACGGACATAGATGTTCGATTATTTGTGACTAGTACCGCTCCCTTGGAATTAAACATCCGTTTTTTATCGCCATCCTATCTACGCTCTTGGAGAATTGCAAGACTTTACATCCAGATTTCTATAAGAAGTCTGGAAAGTTATTTAGTGTACGTTTTATTTATGGCTGCCATATTGTAAGTCCGACTCCAGAAACTTCACCGTCAAGACTATTTAATGCTGAATTCTTAAACTGCTTCCAGTTTGGTAATGACTGGTTGACCCAACTATTTTTCTTTGCGTTTCAACTTCAATGTATATACTCCGATGTCATTTTTGTCAATATCTAATTTTGCTGAATATTCAT
>JAQYWN010000020.1 GCA_029379265.1 Rhizonema sp. NSF051 | reverse complement strand
TAGCATAAAATCTATTAGCATTATAAAAAGATAGATTGAGTTGGTAGCCTTGAAAGCTCATATGGAAATGGAACAGAATGGTATTAGCACCTTATCTTCACAGAAAAAACATAAAAATAATCTAAAGATTATCATAAGATATATCGAAGATAAATGTTAATGTTCATATAATTTATCACTAGACATCTCCAAAAATTAGATTTCGACCCTTACTGTGCAAGGCTTTTATCTTCTTTTTCGACAATGTCTAACAGTATAGATATGAGGATGCGATTGCCAATAGAGATGATTGCGAATCGTCTAGAAGGTCATGAAATAGTATGAAAATTAAATTAACTAATAATTATTGATAATTTTTGAGATAATGAAAAGGAATATAAGTATTTCTACTATAATAGAGGTATTAAGAGACAGGGCACTATATCAACCAGACCAGACGGCTTATACGTTTTTACAAGATGGAGAGGCAGAGTCAAGTCGTATAAGTTATGGAGAATTAGACAGACGCGCGAAAGCGATCGCAGCTCAACTCCAGAGCATGGGAGTACCCGGACAACGAGCTTTACTACTATATCCATCGGGTCTAGAATTCATTGCCGCCTTCTGTGGATGTTTGTATGCCGGGGTTGTTGCTGTTCCTGCTTACCCACCCAGAGCTAATCAGAAGATGTCTCGACTAGAGGCGATTGTCACAGATGCTCAAGCTCGGGTGATTCTTACAACTGTTGCTTTATTAAATAATATAGAAAGTCGGGTTGCCCAAAACCTAGAATTATCTGCGTTGCCCTGTTTGGCAACCGATAACATAGACGAAAATCAAGCAGAGTCATGGCAAGAAACAACGTTGTACGAAAGCACTCTGGCTTTTCTACAATATACTTCGGGTAGTACCGGAACACCGAAAGGCGCAATGGTGAGCCATGGAAATCTGCTGCATAATGAAAAAATTATCCAAAAGGGATTTGACCATAGTTCGCAATCTAGTGTCGTCGGGTGGTTACCGCTTTTTCATGACATGGGTTTGATTGGGAATGTGTTACAGCCTTTATATGTGGGTATACCGTGTATTCTCATGTCTCCAGAGGCTTTTCTGCAACGCCCCTTGCGTTGGCTGCAAGCTATTTCCCAATACAAAGCTACTACAAGTGGCGGACCTAATTTTGCTTACGATCTATGTGTGAGCAAGATTACGGAAGAACAACGGGCAACTCTCGATCTTAGTAGCTGGCAGGTGGCTTTTAGCGGAGCTGAAACTGTCCGTGCAGAAACTATAGCACGCTTTGCAGCAGCTTTTGCTGATTGTGGCTTTCGCCGCGAGGCATTTTACCCTTGTTATGGTATGGCAGAAACGACTCTCATTGTTTCTGGTGGTGATGCAAGAACTCAGCCAGTTGTGCAAACCTTTCAGAAAGCTTCCCTAGAAAAAAATCGGGTAGTTCCAGTCTTAATAGAGGACGATGATAGCCAAACAGTGGTTGGTTGCGGTCGAGCTTTGGAAAATGTGGAGATCGTCATTGCCGATCCACAGACGATGGAACGATGTCAGCCTAATGAGGTTGGGGAAATTTGGGTATCTGGACCAAGCGTAGCTCAAGGCTACTGGCATCGTCAAGAGCAAACTGAGGAAACATTTCGAGCGCAGTTACAAGACACGGTCGCAAAACCATTTCTGCGGACAGGAGACTTGGGATTTTTGCTGAATGGCGAATTGTTTGTCACTGGTAGACTCAAGGACGTAATTATCATCCGAGGGCGCAACCATTATCCTCAAGATATTGAACTTACTGTAGAACAAAGTCATCCAGCACTGCGTTCCAACGCTGGAGCCGCCTTTTCCGTCGATTTTGCTGGAGAAGAAAAGCTAGTAGTTGTCCAAGAGGTAGAGCGAAGTTACCTCAGGAAGCTAAACGCTAATGAAGTGATTGGGGAGATTCGTCGTGCTGTAGCAGAACAGCACGACTTAGAAGTGTATGCAGTGATGTTGCTAAAGACTGTCAGCCTTCCCAAAACTTCCAGTGGGAAAGTACAACGCAGTGCTTGTCGGGCTGCGTTTCTAGCTGGAACTTTAGATGTGGTGGCAGATTGGAGTGCAAATCCTCAATACCAAACAAAATTCCGGGATTTGGAAACGGAAGTAGAATTTCTGTTGCAAAAAGTGCAAACAGCCAAGATACAACCAGAAGAGTCTAATAACAACTATTCTGATGAGCAAGTCTTAAATAAACAGAAATCTCACAGCATTGAAGCTATTGAAGCCTGGTTAATTTCAAAGATAAGAGCGCAACTTGCTTCTTTTGAACAGATAGATATTCGGCAACCCTTAGTCCAGTATGGTCTCTCGTCGTTGGCGGCTGTAGGCATTTCTGGTGACTTACAGGAATGGCTGGGACGCGAGATTTCTCCGACAATCTTGTATGATTACCCGACGATTGAAAGCCTAGCTCAGCATTTAGGGGGATTAGAAACTAGGACTAATCAACCTGATACTCACCATACACCAAAGACTACTGAAGCAATCGCCATTATTGGAGTGGGCTGTCGTTTCCCAGGAGCGAAAGATCCCCAAACTTTCTGGCAACTGCTACATGATGGAGTTGATGCTATCAAGGAAGTGCCTCCGTCACGTTGGGAGAACATAGCAGATAGTGAGGAAATACACACCCGATGGGGTGGTTTTCTGGAACAAGTGGATCAGTTCGATTCACAGTTTTTCGGGATTGCTCCACGGGAAGCAGAGTTGATGGATCCCCAACAACGGCTGCTACTAGAAGTCAGTTGGGAGGCACTGGAGAATGCCGGACAAACACAACAGCAGCTAGCAGGCAGTCAAACAGGGGTATTCATCGGTATCAGTAACTTTGATTATTCCCGATTGCAGTTTAACCATGCCGTCGCCACCGATCCTTATTGCGGTACTGGCAACGCTTTTAGTATTGCGGCTAACCGCTTGTCCTATGTGCTGGATTTACGAGGTCCAAGCTGGGCTGTGGACACGGCTTGCTCCTCATCGCTGGTAGCAGTTCACCAAGCTTGTCAGAGTCTACAGCAAGGGGAAAGCAATCTAGCTTTAGCTGGTGGAGTCAATCTCATCCTTAGCCCTGAAGTGAGCGTCACTTTTTCTAAAGCAGGAATGATGGCAGTAGACGGTCGCTGTAAGACTTTCGACGCCAAAGCTAACGGTTATGTTCGGGGAGAAGGATGCGGTCTAGTGGTTCTTAAGCGTATTTCTGACGCTATTAAGGATGGCGATAATATCCTAGCTGTGATCAAAGGCTCGGCAGTTAACCAGGATGGTCGTAGCAATGGCCTGACGGCACCCAATGCACTTTCACAGCAAGCAGTGATTCGCCATGCGCTAGAAAATGCCAAAGTTCAGCCAGCAGAAATTAGTTATGTAGAAGCACACGGCACAGGAACCTCTCTGGGAGATCCTATAGAGGTAAATTCGCTCAAGGACATGCTGATGCAGGGGCGATCGCCAGATCAACCTTGTTGGATTGGTTCGGTTAAGACAAATATCGGTCATTTGGAATCTGCATCTGGGATTGCGAGTTTGATCAAGGTTGTCCTCTGTTTGCAGCACAAAGAAATTCCTCCCCACCTGCATCTTACCCAGATCAATCCTTATATTTCTATAGAAGGAACACCATTATCAATTCCCACGAAGCTTCAGAAATGGTTGACAGGAAAAGAGCTTCGGTTGGCAGGAGTCAGCTCGTTTGGGTTTGGGGGTACCAATGCTCATGTCATCTTAGAAGAAGCATCGACAACAGCGTCGGTGGAAACTGAGATAGAGCGGCCCAAACACATCTTGACTCTGTCTGCAAAAAGTGAGTTGGCTCTACAGGAACTAGCACAAAGATATGTAGAGACTTTGCCTGCGTCTCCACTTGCAGATGTTTGTTACACGGCTAATACTGGGCGATCGCATTTTGACTACCGCCTTGCCGTAGTCGCTGAATCTACCGTGCAGTTGCGAGAACAGCTACAAGCCTTCGTCACCAACAGAGAGACTAGTGGACTGAGAAGTGGACACCGCACTCAGAAACCGCCTCGACTCGCGTTTTTATTCACAGGACAGGGTTCCCAATATGTGGGCATGGGACAAGAGCTATACTTAACCCAACCAACCTTCCGGCAGAATCTCAATCTCTGTGATGAAATTCTGCGTCCTTATCTTGAAAAGTCCCTGCTTAATGTTCTGTATCCCGAACCAGGAGAAACCTCACCCATAGATGCAACTGCCTACACCCAACCGATCTTATTTGCCCTAGAATATGCCCTCTTCCAGTTATGGAAATCTTGGGGCATAGAACCGTCTGTAGTTATGGGACACAGTGTGGGAGAATATGTTGCCGCAACTGTTGCAGGAGTCTTCAGTCTAGAAGATGGCTTGAAGCTCATCGCTGAAAGAGGACGTTTAATGCAAGCCTTGCGCCAAGATGGCGAAATGGTAGCGGTGGTTGCTGATGAGGCAACAGTCACAGCCACCATACAACCCTATGCTCGGGAGGTTTCTATTGCTGCGCTTAACGGACCGCAAAGTGTAGTAATTTCCGGGAGGCAGCAGGCAGTAAGCCGCGCTGTGGACGCTCTAGAAGCTCGAGGAGTAAAGACGAAAAAGTTGAACGTTTCCCACGCGTTTCACTCGCCTTTAATGCAGCCAATGCTAGCCGATTTTGAACGGATAGCCCGTGAGGTTACTTACGCAACACCACGTATCGACTTAATTTCCAATGTCACAGGAAAACTGGCAACGGCTGAGATAGCGACCCCTGAATATTGGTGTCGTCATATCCAGCAGCCAGTAAGATTTGCCGCGAGCATGAAAACCCTTGCTCAAGAAGGGTATGAAGTTTTTGTGGAATGTGGAGCGAAGCCAACTTTGTTGGGAATGGGTCGCCAATGCTTACCAGATGTAGATAAGCGACGCTCCTCGCCTCAACTATGGGAATCAGAACAGGTCACTGGTTCAAATTTCGCCTTTCTACCCAGTCTACGTCAAGGGCAATCAGAGTGGCAGGAAATCCTCCAGAGTTTGGGAGAATTATATGTGCGGGGAGTACGAGTAGATTGGTCAGGCTTTGACCGAGATTATCCCCGTCGCCGTCTGCAACTACCAACCTATCCATTTCAGCGCAAGAGCTATTGGGTGGATGTTTCTAATGGGCAGCAAGTAGGTAACTTATCTCAAAAAACGGTTCAGACTCCGCTCATTAACCTAATCAGCCTGGGGGATACGCAACAACTAATCCAGCATTTAGAAACCACAGAAGAACTTTCAGAAGATGAGTTAAAAGTACTGCCAAAATTGCTGAATCTATTAATCAAGCAAAATCAACAGCATCTTCTGTCAGCATCCATCAAGGATTGGTTATATGAGATAGAGTGGCAGATCAAACCGCGTCCAGTCGAGACTCAGCAGCAGAATGGGTTCCACAAAGCTGGTAGTTGGCTAATTTTTGCTGACTCGGAGGGTGTAGGAAAAACCCTAGCCAAACTTTTGCAATCACGCGGTCACACCTGTATTTTGGCTTATGCGGGGGATACCTATCAGGCAAAAGAAGCAGGAACTTGGAGCATTAACCCGAAAAACCCGGCAGACTTTGAGCAACTGTTTCAAGAAGCGGTTTTAGGAAATATTGAGAAGCCTTTGCAGGGGATTGTCCACCTATGGAGTCTAGAAGCAGAATTGGCTTCAACCCTGACAAGATCTTCTTTAGAAGAGGCTCAAATCGGTGTAAATAGCGTAATGCATATGTTACAAGCGCTAATCAAGGGACAAGGAGAATTCCCCTCCTCAGCCTTGCCCCGGTTGTGGTTACTGACGCGGGGTGCAGTGCCTATCGGCTCAAACCTTCCAGGGGTGGCGCAAGCTCCTCTATGGGGACTTGGCAAAGTTGTTGCACTGGAACATCCTGATTTGTGGGGAGGAATGCTCGATTTAGCACCGGAATCCACAACTGAAGAAGTGACAAAGCTATTAGCAGAAATTGAGGATTCTTTTGGGGAAGATCATATCGCTTTTCGGAATGGAAATCGCTATGTAGCCCGTTTAGTACCTAAGCAACTACAAGAATATAAAAAAGTGCCTCTCCGCTCCGATGGCACTTACCTAATTACTGGTGGTTTGGGTGCCTTGGGACTTTCGGTTGCCCAATGGATGGTGGAAAAAGGGGCTAGACAATTAGTACTCATTGGCCGTAGCGGGGCTTCACCAGAGGCACAGGAAACGTTACGGCAACTAAAACAAAAAGGAGCCAAGGTTGTCGTTGCTCAGGCAGATGTTTCAGAACAGGAGGATGTAAGCAGGCTACTAGAGGAGGTGAAAAACTGTATGTCCCCCCTGCGCGGTATTGTCCATGCTGCTGGGATGTTGCAGGATGGAATGCTGCTGGGACAAACGTGGGAAAGTTTTAGTCGGGTGATGGCTCCCAAAGTACAAGGAGCATGGAATTTGCACGCTTTAACCCAAAATTTGGAACTCGACTTTTTCGTCTGTTTCTCATCTATATCAGCTTTACTCGGCTCGCCTGGACAAGGGAACTATGCGGCGGCGAATCATTTCCTTGATGTGTTAGCTCATTATCGTCAAGGTCTAGGACTGCCTGCTTTAAGTGTAAATTGGGGACCGTGGGCAGGTGGTGGTATGGCAGTAGAAGAATTACAGACGCGCCTGAGACGGAAGGGACTACAAGGATTACCGCCAAAGCAAGCACTCGCTGCTTTGGAATCCCTGCTGGGAGCCAACTGTGTTCAGACAACCGTGGCTAATGTTGATTGGAGTTTATTCAAACAGCTTTATGAAACTCGGGGTAAGCGATCGCTCTTAGAACTGCTTGCCATACAACCACAAGCAGCGATATCTCCCTTGGCGCAACCGGAAATTTTACAACAGTTGCAGGCAGTAGGGACAAGCGAATCTCCTACAGAGAGGTTTCACGAACGGATATCTTTATTAATTGCTTACATTCAAGGTGAAGTTGCCAAAGTTCTGGGGCTTGAGCCATCGAACTTGCCTGATCCGCAGCAAGGTTTCTTTGATATGGGTATGGACTCTCTGATGGCAGTGGAGTTCAAGAACCGTCTAGAAGTCAGTCTGGGAACTTCTGTGCCAGTAACTTTAATGTTTGACTTTCCAACTATTAAAGACCTTGCCTGGTATGTAGCCAAGGACGTTATGGGTTGGGAGTTAACTGAAGAAGGCGATTCGGAGTTGCCAAGAGAAGACGAACTAGCTGAGGCTTTATCAGAGGTAGAAGAACTTTCCGAAGAGAAAGTAGACGCTTCTATTGCGGAAGAACTCGCAAAACTAGAAACTTTTTTGAGGAATAATTAAAATGAGTAATTTATCTGATCGAGTAGAACAACTATCATCATCGCAACGGATGCTTCTTGCTTTAAAGGAAGCAAGAAGCAAACTAGAAGCTGTTGAGCAAGCAAAGACAGAGCCGATCGCTATCATTGGAGACGGCTGCCGTTTCCCTGGGGGAGCCAATGATCCAGAGACTTTTTGGAAAATCCTCCAAGATGGTGTCGATGCGATCGCGGAAATTCCTCATGACCGTTGGAATATTGACACTTACTATGATCCAAACCCAGATACCCAAGGGAAAATGTACACCCGTAGCGGTGGATTTTTGGAGCAGGTAGACCAGTTCGATCCCCAGTTCTTTGGGATTTCCCCTCGGGAAGCAGTAAGCATGGACCCCCAGCAGCGGTTGCTGTTGGAGGTGAGTTGGGAAGCTTTGGAGAGAGCAGGAATTGCACCAAATAGTCTAGTTGGTAGCAACACTGGCGTTTTCGTGGGAATTGGTCAAAATGATTATGCACAATTGCAACTGAATGGTGACCCTACAAGTATCAGCGCTTATGACGGCACAGGTAATGGCTTTTGCTTTGCGTCTGGTCGGTTGTCTTATGTTCTAGGTCTACAGGGTCCCAATATAGCAATAGATACGGCTTGCTCTTCTTCGTTGGTAGCTGTCCATCAAGCATGTCAGAGTTTGCGTACAGGAGAGTGTAATTTAGCTTTGGCAGGCGGTGTACATCTGATTCTGTCACCACAAGTCACCATTTTTCTGTCCAGAACCCAAGCCCTGTCCCCAGATGGTCGCTGCCAGACCTTCGATGCCGCAGCCAATGGTTTTGCCAGGGGTGAGGGCTGCGGGGTTTTAGTCCTCAAGCGCCTCTCAGATGCAGTGGCTTCTAGAGATAATATCTTAGGTATAATTCGAGGCTCGGCAGTCAACCACGATGGTCGCAGCAGTGGTTTCACAGTTCCCAATGGGTCAGCTCAGCAAGCAGTGATTCGCTCCAGCTTGGCAAACGCTAAGGTAGAGCCTGCCTCCATTAACTATGTCGAGGTTCATGGCACAGGGACGTCTTTGGGAGACCCCATCGAAGTCAGAGCTTTAGGATCTGTATTGTCTGAGGGGCGCTCAAAAGAAAACCCCTTGATAATTGGTTCGGTCAAAACTAACATCGGTCACCTGGAAGCCGCAGCAGGAGTAGCGGGTTTAATAAAGGTGATGCTTTCTCTACAAAATAAAGAGATACCTCCTAATCTACACTTCAATCAGCCCAATCCTGATATCAACTGGGATGCACTACCAGTCGTGGTGCCAAGCTCGCGGATGCCTTGGTCTTCTGTATCCGAAAGCCATTCGGATACACAAGAAAAGCGACGCTTAGCAGGTGTTAGTTCTTTTGGCATGAGCGGCACTAACGCCCATATTGTGTTAGAAGAGCCAGCGATATTAGAGCCAAGACAAGCTGAAGTGGAACGCCCTCTGCATTTGCTAACGCTGTCAGCTAAGACGGAAGAGGCGCTTAAGCAGTTAGCGGTTCGGTATGATAATTATTTAGCTGCTCATCCGTCCTTGGATATAAAAGATATCTGCTTTACTGCTAATATAGGTCGTTCTCACTTCACCCATCGGTTGAGTATTGTTGCCTCCTCATCTACTCAAATGAGTGAAAAGCTTCAATATTTCTCAGCAGGACAGGAATCAGCAGGAGTATTCAAGGGTCAAGGTAGCAGTTTGCCCAAAGTTGCCTTCCTATTCACTGGACAGGGATCTCAGTATGTCGGTATGGGACGCCAACTCTACGAAACTCAACCGACTTTCCGCGCCTCCCTTGACTGCTGCGATGAAATTCTGCGTCCTTATCTTCAAAAACCTCTACTATCAGTCCTTTATCCTGAATCAGGGGAAACCTCACCTTTAGATGAGACTGCTTATACCCAACCTGCTCTATTTGCCTTGGAATATTCCTTGGTACAGCTTTGGAAATCTTGGGGTATCAAACCGACTGCTGTGATGGGTCATAGTGTAGGTGAATATGTTGCTGCTTGTGTAGCGGGAGTTTTTAGTTTAGAAGATGGGCTAAAGCTGATTAGTGAACGTGCCCGCTTGATGCAGAAGCTGCCGCAAGACGGAGAGATGGTGGCAGTGTTTGCCGATATCGCCGCTATTCTTGCTGTTGCTGAAATCGATGAGCAAAAGGTAGCGATCGCTGCTTTGAATGGTCCACGAAACACCGTGATTTCTGGAGAGACGCAGGCAGTGCAGACAATCTGTAACACTCTTGAACTAGCAGGAATTAGAACTAAAAAGCTCCAAACCTCCCACGCCTTCCACTCTCCTTTGATGGAGCCGATATTGGCAGAATTTTATGAGGTTGCTGCCACAGTAACATATGCCGCTCCTCAAATTAACTTGATCTCCAACGTCACAGGAGAACGACTGACATCGGAAACAAACTTTCCCGAATACTGGTGTCGCCATTTACGCTCTGCTGTGCGATTTGCGGATGGGTTAAATACACTCTACACCTCTGGGTATCAGGTATTCGTGGAGATTGGACCAAAACCGACCTTGTTAGGAATGGGACGCCACTGCTTGCCAGAAAACGAAGGAGTAAGGCTCCCCAGCTTGCGTCAAGGGCAGGGCGATTGGCAGCAGATGCTCCAGAGTTTGGGGGAACTGTACGTTCGTGGGGCGTCGGTAGATTGGTCTAACTTTGAGCAAGGCTATGTGCATCGCCGCATTGTGTTACCCACTTATCCGTTTCAGCGACAACGCTATTGGGTTGAGAAGAATGAAAGTGAGCGTCAACAAATAGAGCCATTATCTCAACAAAATATCCAGACTTCGATTATTAACCTTCTTCAGCAGGGGAATGTAGAACAATTAACTTCTCAATTAGAGAAGATAGGCAATTTCTCAGAAGATGAGATAAAAGTTATGCCTAAGCTGCTGTCAGAATTAGTTAAACAACACGAACTGGAAGTACAACAAGCTCCCGCAATTGAAGAGGAGTTATCCCAGATAGAATGTCAGTCGGCAGAATCATCAGAGATTTTACGAGACATCTCACAGGATGAAAGTGGCGATAGCTTAGCGCCGATCATAGCCTACTTACAAAAGCAGATAACCGAGGTGTTGGGGTTTGGATCAGCAATGACTTTAGATCCACGCCAACCTCTGCTGGAATTAGGTCTTGATTCTATGATGGCTGTTCAACTTAGGAACTCAATCACAACTGAGTTTGACGTGAATTTGCCTATAGAAAAGTTCATTGATGGCTCTACCATCATGCACCTGGCAGAGGAATTACTGAAAGAGTTAGTCTTAGGAAACACAATACTTTCATCTCCTTCCTTAGAAGATTTTGATAATATGGAGGTCATCGAAGATTACTCTGCCTCGTTTGCGCCTTATGCATTAGCAGCTACATCAACCCAATATAGTTTGGTTGAGGGGGAATTATGAATTTAGTTAAGTTTCTCCAAGATCTTTCGACGAAGAATGTACAACTGTGGGTTGATAACGGTAAGCTACGCTACCGAGGTTCTAATGATGTATTGACTCCAGCATTATTGAGTGAGATTAAACAGTATAAGGAACAAATTATACTGTTTTTGCAAGAGCGTACTGAAACTGGTAAAAATTATCCTCTCTATCCTATTGCACGGAATGGAGAGTTACCAATGTCGCTTGCCCAGCAACGCTTATGGTTCCTTTACCAGTTAGATCCAGATAGTGCGTTTTACAATATTTCAGCAGTTGTGCGTTTCAATGGTCAACTTAACCCAACAGCTTTGGAGTACAGCCTCAACAAAATTATTGAACGGCACGAAGCCTTACGCACTAACTTTATCGTTGTAGAAGGACAACCTATTCAAGTTATTCACACTAAACCTTCTTGGATGCTGCCAATTGTGGATTTGTGTAAGCTACCTGAAAGTGAAAGAGAAATCTCTGGGGAGAAATTAGCAACAGCAGAAGCCCAGCAACCCTTTAATTTAGCAAGTGACTCTTTAATACGGACAACTCTGCTAAAGCTAGGAGAGGCAGAACACATCCTGCTTCTCACAATACACCATATTGTCTCTGACGGTTGGTCAATGGGCGTACTTGTCAGGGAGTTAACAACACTCTATAAAGCATACTGCGATCAATTGCCTGCACAACTGGCTGAACTACCGATTCAATATGCCGACTTTGCCCATTGTCAGCGCATCTGGCTTGAGGGGAAGGTACGCTCGTCCCAACTAGCTTACTGGAAGCAACAACTTGACGGTGCGCCTGCGTTATTGGAACTGCCTACTGACCGCGTACGACCAATAATGCAAACCTTCCGAGGCGCAAATTACTTGCTCCCCATTGCCCCTGAATTAAGGGCGGCACTCAACATCTTTAGTCAGCGACAAGGTGTCACCCTTTTTATGACACTACTAGCAGCGTTTCAAACACTGCTATACCGTTATACTGGGCAGGATGATATCTGCGTTGGCACACCGATTGCTAACCGTAATCGCCCAGAAATTGAGGGATTAATCGGGTTTTTCGTCAATACGTTAGTCTTACGTACTGACCTTAGCGGTAACCCCAGTTTCCAGCAATTACTGTCGCGTGTGCGGCAAGTCACGTTGGGAGCCTATGCACATCAAGATACTCCCTTTGAACATTTGGTAGAGGACTTGAAGCCAGCACGCTCCTTAAGTCATACACCACTGTTCCAGGTGATGTTTATACTACAGAATGCGCCTCTACCATCGTTAGCGCTTCCTGGTTTAACTGTGAAACCATCAACAGCAGAAAGCCTGACGGCAAAGTTTGATTTGACCGTATCGTTGGAGAACACCGAGCAAGGATTGGTTGCAGGATGGGAATACAACACCGATCTATTTGATGCCGCCAAGATCGAGGGCATGGCGGAGCATTTTCAAACGCTACTGCAAGCGATAGTTGCCAATCCCGAGCAAAAAATCTCACAGATTCCCCTGCTAAGTGTCGCCGACACCGATCAGCTTTTGTTTGAGTGGAACGACACCCAAACAGACTATCCCAAACAGTTATGTCTCCATTCTTTATTTGAGCAGCAGGTGGAGAAAACACCCCTATCCGTTGCGGTGGTGTTTGAAGACCAGATGCTCAAGTATCAGGAGTTAAACGCACGTGCTAACCAACTGGCACACCACCTACGCTCATTGGGTGTGGGACCGGAAGTGTTGGTGGGGATTTGTGTAGAACGCTCAATCGAGATGTTAGTGGGACTGCTGGCAATTCTCAAAGCAGGTGGTGCATATGTACCACTTGACCCGATTTACCCCCCCGAGCGATTGGCTTACATCCTAGAAGACTCCTGTGTCTCAGTGCTGCTGACTCAACAGGCGTTAGTAGACAAACTGCCCGAGGTTAATGGGCTTATTGTTTACTTAGACTCAGATTGGCAGAACTCCCAAAATGTATCCAACCCCAATAGCAATGTCTGCTCCCTTAACTTAGCTTATACCATCTACACCTCGGGCTCAACTGGACGACCCAAAGGAGTCCAAATTCCCCACGGCGCGGTGGTGAATTTCTTAAGCTCGATGTCCGCTCAACCAGGAATTTTGGCAGAGGATGTGCTGGTAGCGGTGACGACGATTACTTTTGACATTGCGGCGCTGGAGTTGTTCCTACCGTTGAGCATAGGCTCACGCCTCGTCCTCACCCCCGATTTGATTAGCGATGGAGGTCAAAGTACTGTCGCTTTGGCAACATCAAGTGCTACAGTGATGCAAGGCACACCAGCAACTTGGCGAGCGCTGATGCAAGCAGGCTTCCTTGGCAATCCGCAATTGAAAATACTTTGTGGTGGTGAAGCCTTATCCCGCGAACTGGCAACTCAATTACTCGAGCGTGCAGATAGCTTGTGGAATATGTACGGGCCGACGGAGACTACCATTTGGTCAGCAGTGTCTCAAGTACAAGCAGGTTCAGGCTCGGTGTCCATCGGAGAAGCGATCGCCAACACCCAATTTTATATCCTGGATGCCAATTTACAACCAGTACCAGTGGGTGTGGCGGGTGAATTCCACATTGGTGGTGATGGTTTGGCGCGTGGCTATCTCAAACGCCCTGATTTAACAGCAGAGAAGTTCATTCCCAACCCCTTTAGCAGCCTGCCAGGTTCTCGGTTGTACAAAACTGGAGATTTAGTCCGTTACCTCAGAGATGGCAACATTGAGTATCTTGGACGTATTGATCACCAGGTGAAAGTGCGTGGTTTCCGCATTGAATTGGGTGAAATTGAGGCACTCCTGAGTCAAGACGCAACTGTGCAACAAGCCGTTGTGATTGCTAAAGAAATTGCCGATGACAAGTGCTTAATTGCCTACTTGGTACCCCAAAGTAATGCCACACCTTCAATGGGTGAGTTGCGCTCCTTCCTTAAGCAGCAACTGCCCGAGTACATGGTGCCATCTTATTTTGTCGTGCTTGATGCCCTGCCACTCACACCCAATGGCAAAGTTGACCGTAAAGCATTACCAGACCCCAACCACACGACACTAAAAGTGGAAGCATACGTTGCACCCCGAAACGAGGTCGAGCGAAGCATTTCTGCTGTTTGGCAAGAGGTGCTGAATTTAGATAAGGTAGGTATTTACAACAATTTCTTTGAACTCGGTGGTCATTCACTTCTAATTATCCAAATTTATAGCAAACTGAATAATAAGTTACTCGGAATCAACAGAGATATCTCAATAATTGACTTGTTTAAATATCCAACCATAAGTACTTTGGCACAATATCTCGCTCAGGAACAAGATGTGGAAGCATCTACTAGGCAGAAAATAAATGAGCGTGCCAGCAAGCAAGTAGAAGCTCTCAAAAGACAACCACTTATTAAACAAAGGAGGAAAACCAATGGATAACTGGAAAACACATGATGAAATGGATGCGATCGCTATCTTTAGCGTAGCTAGTCGTTTTCCAGGATCCAAGAATGTTAATGAGTTTTGGCAGAATCTGCGCGATGGTGTTGAGTCTATTTCATTGAGTGAACAAGAGGAAATAAAGCTATGAAAACTATTGAGGAGTTTTTGTCTTACCTCTGCACGCTGGATGTAAAGCTATGGGTTGATGGTGAACGTCTACGGTGTAGTGCCCCCGAGGGAGTGCTGACACCGTCTCTGCGTATTCAGTTGCAAGAGCGCAAACCAGAAATGATCGCATTTCTGCAAAAGGCTAATCTGACATCAAGTTCATCTATAGCACCGATTCTGCCCGTTTCGCGATCGGGAAAGATACCTCTGTCGTTTTCTCAACAACGCTTATGGTTCCTACAGCAGTTCGAGCCTAATAGTGGTTTTTACAACATTCATGTGCAAGTGCGTTTTGAAGGTCAGCTCAATGTCTCGGCTTTAGAATACAGTCTCAATCACATCATCAGCCGCCACGAAGTCCTACGCACCAACTTTATTCAGGCCGATGGACAACCGATACAAGTGATTGCCAACAGTGTGACGATAACATTGGCATTCGTAGACTTGCAACACTTAAAGCTACAAGAGCGAGAAAGCGCTTGCCGACAATTGATCCTTGAAGAAGCAGCACAACCGTTTGATCTGGCAACTGAGGTGCTAGTGCGGGCTAGTTTGTTCAAACTGACAGAAACAGAAAACGTCCTGTTATTGATGATGCACCACATGGTTTCAGATTGGTGGTCAATGGGCGTATTGGTAAGCGAGTTAGCAGCAATCTACCAAGCTGTGTACAATAATGTACCGATTGTGCTGCCAGATTTGCCAATTCAGTATGCTGATTTTGCTGTCTGGCAGCAGCAGTGGTTGCAACAGGAGGTGCTGACAAAGCAGCTGGCATACTGGAAGAAACAACTGGCGAATGTTCCGGCTTTGTTGGAACTGCCAACAGATCGACCGAGACCTGCCGTTCAAACTTACGGGGGGGCTACGGGGAGATTCCAACTATCTCAGGAGCTATGTGTGGCACTGGGTGCCCTAAGTCAGCGACAGGGAGTGACCCTGTTTATGACGCTGTTAGCAGCATTTCAAATACTGCTGTATCGCCATAGTGGTCACACTGACATCTGTGTGGGCACACCGATTGCCAACCGCAATCGTGCTGAAACAGAGGGGTTATTCGGCTTATTCCTCAACACTTTAGTGCTGCGTGGCAATTTATCTGGCAATCCCAGTTTCCTTGATTTTCTATCACAAGTGCGGGAAGTTGCCCTTGGTGCTTACGCCCATCAAGACACGCCCTTTGAGCGCTTAGTCGAACAATTGCAGCCAGAGCGTTCTTTAAGCCACACACCCCTGTTTCAAGTGATGTTTGTGCTGCACAATACGCCGATGCAAGTTTTGCAGCTTCCCAACTTAAAGCTCTCTCCATTGGAACTCGAAAGCTCAACAGCCAAGTTTGATTTGACCTTAACGTTAAAGAACATCGCCCAAGGATTCAGTGAGAACACAGCCGTTGGATTGAGCGGGTTTCTTGATTACAATACAGCCTTGTTTGACGCCGCCACAATTGAACGAATGGTAGGGCACTATCAAACTCTACTTGAAGCAATAGTTGTCAATCCCTATCAAAAGCTATCAGAACTACCACTGCTGACAAAGAGCGAACAACACCAGATACTGGTGGAATGGAACAACACCCAAGCCGACTACCCCAAAGAGTTATGTCTGCATTCATTGTTTGAAGAACAGGTTGACAAGACACCCAATGCTGTGGCAGTTGTGTTTGAAGATGAACGACTTACCTATAGTGAGTTAAATGCCCTCTCCAACCAACTGGCACACCACCTACGCTCATTGGGTGTAGGACCGGAAGTGTTGGTCGCCATTTGTGCAGAACGCTCAATCGAGATGATAGTGGGACTGTTGGCAATTCTCAAAGCTGGTGGCGCATATGTGCCCCTCGACCCAATTTACCCCCCGGAACGATTAGCGTACATCTTGGAAAACGCCTGTGTCTCAGTGCTACTGACTCAGAAGGCAGTAGCTCCCAAACTGCCAGATATACATGGGCGTATTGTCTACTTAGACTCAGATTGGCAAAACTCCCATTCATCCAACCCAAACAGCAATGTCTACGCCGAGAACCTGGCTTATGCCATCTACACCTCGGGCTCAACTGGACGACCAAAAGGAGTACAAATTAGCCACCGCGCGGTGGTGAATTTCTTAAGCTCAATGTCGGCTCAACCAGGAATGGTGTCAGAGGATGTGCTGGTAGCGGTGACGACGATTACTTTTGACATTGCAGCGCTGGAGTTGTTCCTACCGTTAAGCTTAGGTGGACGCCTCGTCCTCACCCCCGATTTGATTGCCGATGGTGGTCAAAGTATTGCTGCCTTGGCGACATCAAGTGCCACAGTGATGCAAGGCACACCAGCAACTTGGCGAACGCTGATGCAAGTCGGCTTCGTTGGCAACCCGCAATTGAAAATACTTTGTGGTGGTGAAGCCTTATCCCGCGAACTGGCAACTCAATTACTCGAGCGTGCAGATAGCTTGTGGAATATGTACGGGCCGACGGAGACTACCATTTGGTCAGCAGTGTCTCAAGTACAAGCAGGTTCAGGCTCGGTGTCCATCGGAGAAGCGATCGCCAACACCCAATTTTATATCTTGGATCCCAATTTACAACCAGTACCAATAGGTGTGGCAGGTGAATTGCACATTGGTGGTGATGGTTTGGCGCGGGGCTACCTCAAGCGACCCGATTTGACGGCTCAAAAGTTCATTCCTAATGCGTTTGGCGACGCAGGGAGTTGCTTGTACAAAACTGGGGATTTAGTCCGCTACCTCACCAATGGCAACATCGAATACATCGGACGCATTGACCATCAGGTGAAGGTGCGTGGTTTCCGCATTGAATTGGGTGAAATTGAGGCACTCCTGAGCCAACACGCAACTGTGCAACAAGCGATTGTTATTGCCAAAGGAATTGCCGATGACAAGCGCTTAGTTGCCTACTTAGTACCCCAGAGTGATGCCACACCTTCAACGGGTGAGTTGCGCGACTTCCTCAAACAGCAACTGCCCGAGTATATGGTGCCATCTTATTTTGTCGTGCTTGATGCCCTGCCACTCACACCTAATGGCAAAGTTGATCGGCTCGCACTACCAGATCCCGACCACACTACACTAGAGGTAGAAGCATACGTTGCACCCCGAAACGAGCTTGAGCAACTGATTTCTGCTGTCTGGCAAGAGGTGCTGAATCTGGAAAAAGTAGGTGTCCACAACAATTTCTTTGAACTCGGTGGCCATTCGCTTCTAATTATCCAAACTCATAGCAAACTGAATAATAAGTTACTCGGAATTAACAAAAATATCTCAATCGTTGACTTGTTTAAATATCCAACCATAAGTACTTTGGCACAATATCTCGCTCAGGAACAAGATGTGGAAGCACCTACTAAACAGAAAATAAATACCCGTGCCAGTAAGCAGATAGAAGCTTTCAAACGACAACCACTTACTAAACAAAGGAAGAAAACCAATGGATAACTGGGAAACACAAGATGGTTTGGAACCAATCGCTATTATCGGTATGGCCGGTCGTTTTCCAGGAGCCAAGAATGTTAATGAGTTTTGGCAGAATGTGCGCGACGGTGTTGAGTCCATTTCATTTTTCACTGATGAGGAATTAGAGGCTTCAGGCGTAGACGCAACATTACTGAATAACCAAAACTACGTTAAAGCAAGTGCTTTATTGGACGACGTAGAAATGTTTGATGCTTCATTCTTCGGGTTTACACCTAAGGAAGCTGAAATTATGGATCCCCAACACCGCTTGTTTTTGGAGTGTGCTTGGGAGGTTCTGGAAAATGCTGGTTATAACTCGGAAACATATGATGGTCAGATTGGTGTTTATGCTGGTGCTGGTATAAATACATATTTAGTATATAATTTAATCTCAAACCGCGACCAAATCGAATCGGTAGGCCACTATCAAGTTTTTATTAGCAATGATAAAGATTTTGTGCCTACGCGAGTTTCTTACAAGCTCAACTTAAAGGGACCGAGTGTTAATGTTAGCACTGCCTGCTCTACGTCATTAGTAGCTGTTCAAATGGCATGCCAGAGCTTGCTGAATTACCAGTGTGATATGGTAATAGCTGGTGGCGTTTCTGTAGGCTTTACACAAAAGTCAGGTTATTTGTATCAAGAAGGCATGATTCTTTCTCCCGATGGACACTGCCGAGCCTTTGATGCTCAAGCTCGGGGAACTGTTGGGGGCAACGGTGTCGGAACCGTCCTTCTCAAGCGCCTATCGGATGCCCTTGCTGATGGAGACTGCATCCATGCAATCATTAGAGGTTCTGCTATTAATAACGACGGTTCGTTAAAAGTTGGTTATACTGCTCCCAGTGTAGAAGGTCAAGCAGCAGTAATTTCAGAGGCTCAGGCTATAACTGGGATTGAGGTGGAAACAATCACCTACGTCGAAGCCCACGGAACCGGAACAGTTTTGGGTGATCCGATTGAAATTTCCGCGCTGACACAAGCTTTTCGTGCCACAACCGAAAAGAAGGGCTTCTGTGCCATCGGTTCGGTGAAAACAAATATTGGACATTTAGACACAGCTGCTGGTGTAGCGGGTTTGATTAAAACAGTCATGGCGCTTAAACACAAGTTGCTGCCACCAACGCTAAATTTTGAAAAGCCTAATCCCAAGATTGATTTTACAAATAGTCCCTTTTACGTCAACACGACTCTGGGCGAATGGAAAACTGATGGCACTAAGCGGCGAGCTGGGGTCAGTTCTTTTGGCATCGGGGGCACTAATGCACATGTTATCTTAGAAGAAGCCCCTACTATTGAGCCATCTGGAAAATCTCGACCTTGGCAGTTGCTGCTTATCTCAGCTAAAACTGACTCTGCACTTGATACTGCAACTGCAAATCTGGTCGAACACTTACAGCAGCATCCTGAGATTAATCTCGCTGATGTTGCTTACACGCAAAGCATTGGTCGCCATGCTTTCGAGCACAGACGGATGCTGGTTTGCCAAGATATTAACGGGGTGGCGATCGCACTGAATCCCCTAGATCCAAAACAAGTTTTTACAAACTTCATAGAGCCTAAGGCTCGACCTGTCGTATTTATGTTTTCAGGGCAGGGAGCGCAGTACGTTAATATGGGTTTAGAACTTTACCAGACTGAGCCAATATTTCGCGAGCAGGTGGATATTTGCTCAGAACTCCTCAAACCCCACTTAGGGCTTGACCTGCGCAATGTCCTGTACCCAAGCGAAGAACTCACCGAAAAAGCTGCACAGCAAATTGAACAAACTGCTATTGCACAGCCGGCACTCTTTGTGATAGAGTACGCCCTGGCAAAGTTATGGATGAAATGGGAAGTGCATTCTCAGGCAATGATCGGTCACAGTATTGGTGAATATGTTGCAGCTTGTTTGGCCGGTGTTTTTTCTCTGGAAGATGCCCTAACTTTGGTGAGCGCACGGGGACAGCTGATGCAACAACTGCCCTCAGGGAGAATGCTTTCCGTTCCCCTGCCAGAAAAGAAGGTACAAACCCTCCTGGGTAACGAACTCTCCCTAGCCGCAGTCAACGGACCGAGTTTTTGCGTAGTTTCAGGGAACACTGAAGCTGTGGAGGTATTAGAGAAGCAACTAGCAGAACAAGGAGTGGAGTGCCGTCGTCTACATACCTCCCATGCCTTCCATTCAAAAATGATGGACCCCATACTTGAGTCGTTCACTGAGTGTGTCAAAAAAGTAACCTTAAACCCCCCAAAACTTTCATACGTATCTAATGTTACAGGTACTTGGATTACTGCTGCAGAGGCAACAAATCCCGACTATTGGGTCAATCATCTTCGCTCCACAGTACGCTTTGCCGACGGTGTGCAACAGTTATTGAATGACTCAGATCAAATTCTACTGGAAGTTGGTCCTGGCCAGACATTGAGTACATTAGTTAGACGACATCCAGATAAGGCTGTTCAGCAAGTCGTGCTTTCTTCATTACGCCATCCTCAAGACCGCCAATCGGATGTTGCCTTCTTACTCACTACATTAGGGAAGCTTTGGCTTACTGGCGTACAGGTGGATTGGTCGGAATTTTATACTCACGAGCGGCGTCATCGTCTCCCTTTGCCAACTTATCCTTTTGAACACCAGCGTTACTGGATTGAACCCCAAAAGCTAGGATATAGTGCGAAGACCGATGGAGAAATGTTGTCTTCAACGTCTAAACTACACAAAAAGCCAAACATTGCCGACTGGTTTTACATTCCTTCCTGGAAACGCTCCCCGCTCAGTACCCGTAAACTAGACGAGATGCCAGTTCAGTTGAATACACTTGTGTTTATTGATGAATGTGGCTTAGGTTCTCAACTGGTGAAAAAGCTCGAACTCGAGGGCCAGAATGTAATTACGGTGAAGGTAGGGTCGGAGTTTATCAAGCTGAGCGAGCATGTATATGCCTTAAATCCCAGACAAAGTAATGATTACAATACCCTACTCAATGAACTACGTACACTGGGCAAAACTCCACAAAAAATTGTTCATTTATGGAATGTCACGCCAAACAATGAAGCAGAATTAAGCCTTGAATCGATTGACAAAGCTCAAGATTTAGGATTTTATAGTTTGCTATTTCTGGCACAAGCCATTGGGAAACAGACTATGAATGATGAGCTGCAGATCGCGGTGGTTTCCAACAATATGCAGGAAGTTACCGGCGTTGAGGTGCTGTGTCCGGAGAAAGCAACTATACTTGGACCTGTTAAGGTGATAGCTAAAGAATATCCAAAAATAAGCTGTTGCAGTATTGATGTTGTCATTCCTCCAAAAGGAAGTTGGCACGAGGAAAGACTCATAGATCAGCTGCTGACGGAACTGAGAACTCAATTGTTTAATCAGGTTATTGCTTATCGCGGTTTTCATCGTTGGGTACAAACTTTTGAGCCAGTTGTGTTGGATAAGACCAACGAAGCGACACCACAGTTAAGAAAAGGGGGAGTCTACTTAATTACGGGTGGACTTGGTGGTATTGGACTTGTGCTGGCGGAACATTTGGCGAAAACTGTACAAGCCAAACTCATTCTGATAGGACGTTCAGCTTTGCCCATCACAGAAGAATGGGAACAATGGCTTGCTAATCATGAGGCTCTTGATAGCGTTAGCCTAAAAATCCGGAAAGCTCAAGAACTTGAAGAGCTAGGTGCTGAGGTTTTAGTGCTCAGTGCAGATGTTAGCAATCAGCAACAAATGCAAGAAGCTATTGCTAAAGCATTGGACAGATTTGGTCAGATTAATGGAGTGTTTCATGCTGCAGGACTCCCAGGAGGCGGCGTGATTCAAGCCAAAACTCTAGATCATGTAGAGAAAATCCTCGGACCTAAAGTGAAAGGCACGTTAGTTCTCGATTCTATCTTTAAGGATATTCAGTTAGATTTCTTTGTTCTGACATCATCAATTACTGCCATCATCGGAGGAGTTGGACAGGTAGACTATTGCTCGGCAAATGCCTTTCTTGACGCCTTTACTCACTACAAGAATTCCAAACATGGCACTTTCACTGTCTGTACTAACTGGGATACTTGGCAAGAAGTAGGCATGGCAGTAAACATAGAGCTACCACCCGAACTCCAAAAAGTGCGTAATGAGATGCTTAAATATGCGATATCGCCTGATGAGGGAGTAGACGCTTTTAGCCGCATTTTGGAAAGTAAATTATCCCAAGTTGTTGTATCTCCCAGAGATTTACAAGTTAGGGCAGAGTGGGAAAATGTTTCACAAGATTTCTTGGAACCGCTAGATAACATAATCTCATCAAGACCAAAGCATCCAAGACCTGAACTTAGTAATACTTATGTTCCTCCTCGCAATGAACTCGAGCAAACTATTGCCAATATCTGGCAACAGTTGCTTGGAATTGACCAAGTAGGCATTTACGACAATTTCTTTGAACTAGGAGGACATTCCTTGCTAGCTACTCAACTTATTTCTAGGATGCGCGAAAGCTTCCAAGTTGAGTTGCCCTTGGACAGTTTATTTGAAGAGTCTAGTGTAGCAGGACTGGCAGAGCGCATTGAAAAAATTCGTTCGATAGTACAACAAATACACGCTCTCCCTGATGATATGGTGAACAACCGAGAGGAGATAGAATTATGAAAACTATCGAAGAATTTTTGTCTTACCTCAGCAGTTTGGATATAAAGGTGTGGGCGGATGGTGAACGTCTACGGTGTAACGCTCCTGAGGGAACACTGACACAATCCCTGCGTGCACAGTTGCAAGAGCGCAAAGCTGAAATCCTCGCGTTTCTGCAAAAGACTCACTTTGCCTCAAGTTCGACTCTTCCTCCGATTCTGCCCGTTTCACGATTAAGATTGCTACCACTGTCTTTCGCCCAACAACGCTTGTGGTTCCTACAGCAGTTAGAGGTTAATAGTGGCTTTTATAACATTGCGGCAGCGGTGCGTTTTGAAGGTCATCTCCACAATATCGCTGCTCTTGAACACAGTCTCAATCACGTCATCAACCGTCATGAAGTTCTACGTACCAACTTTATTCAGGTAGATGGGCAACCGATGCAAGTGATTGCCAATAGTGTGACGATCTCACTCTCCTTCGTAAACTTGCAACACTTAGAGTTAAAAGAGCGAGAAAGCGCTTGCCGAGAATTGAGAATTGAAGAAGTCGCTCAACCGTTTAACCTCGTAACTGACCCCTTAGTGCGGGTTAGTTTGTTCAAACTAACAGAGACAGAACACGTTCTGCTGTTGGTGATGCACCACATGGTTTCAGATTGGTGGTCAATGGGCGTGTTGGTGAGTGAGTTAGCAGCAGTCTATCAAGCCACGTGCAATGATCTACCGATAGCATTGCCAGATTTGCCGATTCAGTACGCCGACTTTGCTGTCTGGCAGCAGCAGTGGTTGCAGGAAGAAGTGCTGACAAAGCAGGTGAAATACTGGAAGGAACAACTGGCGGGTGTTCCGGCATTACTGGAATTGCCTACCGACCGACCGCGACCAGCGATTCAAACTTACGAGGGGGCAATTGAGAAATTCTCACTCTCGAAAGAACTGAGCGACGCGATCGCTGCCTTGAGTCAGAAACAAGGAGTGACGCTGTTCATGACGCTTTTAGCAGCATTCCAAACATTACTGTATCGCTACACCAACCAGACTGACATCTGTGTAGGCACACCCATCGCCAACCGTAATCATGGTGAAACCGAGGCGTTAATCGGTTTATTCGCCAACACTTTAGTCCTACGTACTAATTTGTCTGGCAACCTCACTTTTAGCGATTTACTGTCGCAAGTGCGGAAAATGGCGCTTGGTGCTTATGCCCATCAAGACTTGCCGTTTGAGCAGTTGGTCGAGCAATTGCAGCCAGAGCGTTCTTTAAGCCATACACCACTGTTCCAAGTGATGTTTACCCTGCAAGCACCGCTATCAGAGTTGCAATTTCCTGGCTTAAAAGGAAATCTCTTAGTAGCCGAAAGCTCCACAGCCAAGTTTGATTTGACTTTAGTTCTGGAGAACACAACCACTGGATTGATGGGGGTTATTGAATATAATACAGATTTGTTTGATGCCGCGACGATTGAGCGCATGGCAGAGCATTATCAAACTCTACTCTCAGCAGTAGTTATCAATCCCCAACAGAAACTATTAGAATTACCACTGCTAACTGCAAAAGAACAAAACCAGCTCCTAGTGGAGTGGAACCGTACCCAAGCAGATTACCCTAAAGAGTTATGTCTGCATTCATTGTTTGAGCAACAGGTGGAGAAAACACCTTTATCTGTGGCAGTTGTGTTTGTAGACGAGCGCAGCGAGGCTTCTCGCAGAGTAGAGCAACGACTCACATACCGTGAGTTAAACGCACGTGCTAACCAATTGGCACACCACCTACGCTCATTGGGTGTGGGACCGGAAGTGTTGGTGGGGATTTG
>JAQYWN010000223.1 GCA_029379265.1 Rhizonema sp. NSF051 | reverse complement strand
ACATATAGGAATATTATATGCCTGACACAAGCCACCAATACTCAAATGGTTATAGGGATAGCCAATCAAGTACAAATAATCATTTACTTACAGATATTGAGCAGCTTTCTATAATAGCTGGGCAGAACCTTGCTGAGTCGGAATTAGCTAATCTTAATATTTCAATACCTCCTAGTGATTTTAATCTTGAAGAATGCTGGTATAAAGCGAAATTATTTGAGGCTGCCACCAAACGTGCTGAAGAGGAAGCTCAGAAAGCCAGAGGTTTAAATGAAGAAAAACGACAATTAAAAACCCAAAGACAGGAACTAGAGGAACAAAGCCTGCAACTCAATCGAGAAAAAGATCAGTTACAAAGAACAAAAGCAGAACTTTATCATAAACAGCGAGAACTCCAGGAACGTGAGTTGAATGCTGAGGCAGGATTTATTGAGCAAAACCGGGGTGCTTTAGCTCAACTCGAAAACCAAACACAAGGTTTGCGTCAAGAACTAGAACATTTTTATAAAACCATTTCACAGGAACGGCAAGTCCTGATAGCTGAAATTGAGCAAAAACGTGTACAAGTAAACCAAGAAATAGCTGCGGAACGGCAAGAAATTGAAGCTCATAGCAACCAAACATCTGAAGAAAGAAGGCTGTTGCGACTTGAGTACAGGAGAGTAGAAAGTGAAAGGCAATTACTCGAAGAAGATAAACAGGCTTTAGAAGAAAAGATTGAGCAAAGAACTGCAGTCAAAGTAGAAACATTACAAACAAAGATTCGGGTTTTAGAGCAACAGCTTGAAAAATCCCGTGAATTACAAAAACTGCTAGAGACACAATTGATTCAAAGACTCGAAGCAAACAGAAAGTTTGGACAAAAAACTCCGGAAGAAGTACTTGAAACATTAGACATTTTGGGGCGTGAAAAAGCTGAACTTGAACAAACACTTGCCTCACGACTCAGTGAGAGTGCTGGTACTAGATTGCAAGAATTGGAGTTCCAGAAGGAAGAATGGGAAACGGAACGCTTTCGGCTGAGTAGTAGGTTGCAGGAACTGGAGAGGAGCATTACTTATAACCGCATCGCAGTTACAGATCTGGAAACCTTACGAGATGAAAAAGAGGCATTAGAGGCTAGTAATAACCGTCTAAGAGCGGCTCTAAATGAGTTGAAAGCACAAGTAAATGAAGCTGTAGCTCAGTCTCAAGAAAGAAGTCCTTTCCCTGAATGCTTCCGAATGGATGGTGACACAAGGCTGCAAACAGAAATCCCGCTTTGTGAGAATATTCCTGATCTCAATGAATTTGCTCGTGACTTACGTTATCGTATTGCCTTATCTCCTATAGAGCAGGAGAAACGGCTTTACTATTCAGAGCGCGATGTGAGAGCTTTTTTGGGTGGTTTGGCAATGAGCCACCTGCACCTTCTCCAAGGTATCAGCGGTACTGGAAAAACTAGCTTACCTGTTGCTTTTGCTCGTGCTGTGGGGGGTGAGTATAAGTTGGTGGAAGTGCAAGCAGGTTGGCGCGATCGCCAAGACATAATTGGTTACTACAACGCTTTTGAAGGTAGATTCTACGAATCAGATTTTCTCAAAGCTATCTACGAAGCTCAGTGTCCAGCCAACCGACAACGTATTTATATCATTATTCTTGATGAAATGAACCTTTCGCGACCTGAGCAATACTTTGCTGATTTCCTTTCCAAGCTAGAACAAGATTCTCCCACAATCGGTTTAACAACTGATTTAGATAAACCATCTCCTAAATTATTTCAAAATGGGAACATACTCCCTATTCCTCCTAATGTTTGGTTTGTAGGTACTGCTAACCAAGATGAAACAACTTTGGAATTGGCTGATAAAACTTATGACCGCTCCCATATCATGGAAGTACAACGTAACCGTGAAAGTTTTGATATCCCAGGACAACCATATCCCAGGCATCCTATCTCTTATCAAGCCTTGATGACGTCTTTCAGAAATGCACAGAGACAGTATGCAGATAACGCTTCTCGTGCTTATCAATTTTTGAATGAAACCTTAGCCGACTTTCTAGAACGCCGATTTAAAGTAGGTTGGGGAAATCGATTAGAGCGGCAGATCAAAGATTTTGTGCCTGTGGTGATTGCTGCTGGGGGTTCATTGGGTGAAGCTACTGATCATATTCTGGCGACTAAAATTTTGCGGAAGATACGCGATCGCCACGACACCCCAACCAGCGATTTAAGACAGCTTAAGGAAGATCTGCTGCAATACTGGTCAATGCTTGATGGACAAACCGAACCCGAACAATCACTCTTCATTATTGACACAGAAATCCGGCGATTGGAACCAGGAGAAGATTAACTATGCAGTTTTTTAATCGCCTTACAGCAAGTATGACAAATGAACTTCCCGACCAAGTTATTCTGGGTCAATGGCAAGTTCTTACAGAGTCACAAAGGGTACTTATTAATACCGTAGAATTGAATCTCAATTCCAGAGAATATATTTTTCCTGATTCCGGACATCGTTTGTCATTGCGTCCTTTTGATCGTACATTACGCTGCGAAAAACAGTTTCCTCTCTGGCAACTTCCTTCAAATATACTATCTGAAAGTTTGCGTTTTTTTGAGCGCGAGCTACAAAAGTTAGTATCTAACTCAGCCACTTGGATGGACTGGGTTAAAATACCGCCTCTAGTACCAGAAATCGAGCAGAAGATTAATATCCAGCCGCTAGAGGTAATAACAAAGCAAAACTTGGGACACATTGAGGAAGTTTGCCATCGTCCCCGAACTTACCTCAAACTAGAAACTGAAAGATTGCCAGTATCCCGCGCTCAACGCATCTCCCCCCATGCAGCTTTTATTCTGGCTGCACATACAGAAGATTGGCAAAGACGTACTTTTCGCTCCGTTGTGCCTAAGCGAGTTCTTTGCATGGTAAGAGAAGAGTTATGGGATATTTACGAGAATAAAGTTACCGTCCGGCTGATTGACAACTTATTAGAATATATACGCCACCACCTTCAGCAGGTACAAACTCTCAAACGACAACTTGAGGAAGCCGAATACTTATCTGGAACAACCGACGATATTCACTGGCGAAACCAGCAACGTATTTATACATTGTGGGGAAATCATTTTGATGCGGCAACAGCAGTCACAACAGCAGAAGTAACCTTGCGGGAGTTGCAGCTATTACAGTATAAATTGCGGAGTTTGATAGACACGGATTTATATAAAGCTATTGGGCTACGTGCTGCGGTGGGAACGACTCTCAAAAGGACAAACATTTTAGTCAATGACCAGCACTATCGTTATATAGATTTATTATGGAGAGAATGGAGTCGTTGTCAGAGTGGACAGGCTAAAAACTCTCGCCAAGTATTCGAGGATAATCAAGAGCTTTTTGGCGGGTTTGAATCCTTTTGTCTGCTATTAATAGGACTGGCTTTGACAGGAAGCGGTAATGATGATGACAAAGGATTGGGTTTTCAGGCGATCGCCAATCTAATTCCTACACGCGGCAGTCACCCCATCCAATTTCACGGAGCATTAGGTGAAGTATGCCTAACCTGGCAAGAGGATGGTTCGTTTTTACTCCAGTCAGATGTAACTAAAAACTTGCGATTTGTCCCCATCATAGCACCTCTCACTGCTACTCATGATTCAGAGATAATTGCATCCATCCTCGAAACATTTTCTGATAGCCTGATACCCGACACTGAAAATCAAACTGTTATTCTCTATCCAGGGACAGAAGAGGAGAGACAGAAACTATCACTCTTCCTTCAAAGAAAAATAAATACCTTAGGAAACGACCACCTGCCTGGAGAGTTAGCTATGGCAATTCTACCAGTAAGTCCACTTGATATTATTAGTGTTGAGAGGGTTGCTCGTGCAATTCAATGGTGGCTAAATGGTCAGCGTTATCAATCTTACCCACCGCTCCAAATAAATATGACCTTACAAGTATGCCCAGTTTGTCATTCTACTGGTAGTTTGACGCCACTAGATAATCAAAGTTTTCGCTGCGAATGCAGTGAATGTGGTAGCTCTTGGGGAACTCGAACTTGTGGTAGCTGTGGTAGGAAGTACCCATTTATTCAGTTAGCAGGAATAAAAAGTCTTATGCGTCAACCTAGTTGGGTTGATCGCACTCTAGGCAGGGATGTGCTTGCTATTCCTTGCTGGAAGGAAAACAACCAAGCTACTTTTATCTGTTCATTTTGTGGAACATGTAGTCAAGCACAACAAGTTTCCTCCGAAGCATGTATTCGATGTGGAGAATCCCATTCCTTGTCAATCGGAAGTCATTTTTGAATATTCAATTGTTCGCTACTTGAGTGCATCTGAACTACATCCAAGGCAAGTAATTTTTTCCGCAACCTATTATACCCCAATGATCTGTCGTTTGACTAGCAAGCTTGAGAAAATCAGTGTCGTGAGTAATGATGACTCGACCTTGATTGCAGGCAAATGCTAACCGCACTTCATCAGGCTGACCAATCAACCTCATGGACACAGTTGTTGTGACATCAATCTCCTGACGGCGTAAAGCTTTTGCCACATCTGAATCAATATTTTCATCTAAGTGGAACCGAATTCTACTACTCACCCTTTAAAGCCTTGAGCTTTTCTTGCAAACGTGACGGATTTTTTCGCATAAATGCATCTACAAAGGCTTCATCTTCTTGAATACTTTGATCGATTTCAGCTTGGTTGTCATAGTAATACGCCATTGCTGCATATAGCGCGGCTAAAGACAGATTATATTTGGCTGCAATCTCTTCTAATGATTGCCCCATTCGCCGATGCATAATGACAACATCTGCTACAGTGATTCTAGTTCCTGCAATGCGTGGTTTTCCACCCCGCACGTCTGGTGTGATATCATATATGTCGATTGAGTGTAACTTCCATACTACCTCCTGTGATTTCTAGATAATTTAACCAATAGAACAAGAGATTCGCCTACCTCAGTGTATCGGGATCTACACCTAAGGCTCGTAATTGTTTTCGCAAGCGGGCATTTTCTTGTTCTACTATTTCGGCACGTTGATGTTCGGCTTCGGCGCGTTGACTTTCGGCTTCGGCACGTTGGCTTTCAGCTTCGGCACGTTGACTTTCAGCTTCGGCACGTTCATTTCCTGTAGGTAATAAATTCCCAAGTGAATCCCACCATCGCAGCCAAGGTATCTCTTCAAGTGTGATAAAATAGCCTTTCCAAATACCTAATTCTACGCCCATTGGCTCAATTGGATAATTTCCTCTACTATTGGGACTCATTTTTTCATATCGTCCACCAACTAATTGGTAAACTTCTACTGATGCTTTTTTAACTTCATATATTCCGTAGTAAGGTGCATGAATAACATTTTCATAGATCCAAAACTTGCCTTCATAGGGGGTACGCTCACGTTCTTCTTCCCCATCACCACTAACAAATTCCAGCACAATCAGCGGTGCGAGTAGCTCTTTCCATAGAACATAAGAACGTCGGAGTTCTCCGTTGAGGGTAGGTGGTACATTTGGCACATAAAACCAGTCTGGTGCTTCAGCCCCTCGTTCTGGTGGTTCTGTCAATCGCCAATAAATCCCGGAGTCTTGTCCAATGCAATATTGCCCATCTGGGTGAATTTCTTTTAACTGTGGAAGGATGGAGTCTGTGAGTAAAATACTTTGAGGATGCTCTTGAAAATTTTTCACAAATGTGCCATCGGACTCTGGTAGCTGGGTGTGATCTGGTAGGGATAGGCTTTTGGCTTCAATAACCATCGTATTACCTCATCGGATTTTGGATTCAAACGGTTTATTAAGCAAGCTTTTTCATGTGGATGACTCAATAGTATATTTATACTACCCCAACGGCAACCCCAACTTTGACTACGGTATGAAGCTATTTAGTTAAAGTAAACCGTAATGTTGCGGCTATGTGTGAAGATTTAGTTGTTGGGTTTCATACTTTAACCCAATCTACGGGCGATACGGCGATACAGTAGTTGCCTGCTGGCATCGTACTCGATATGCAGTGCTTGTCCAATGGAGACAAAAGCCGTGTTCGCGCAGCGTGCCTTTGGCAATGCGATCACGCTACTTTCTTCAACATAACCTAAAAGCTTTTCTTATAGAATCAGTATAAGCTAAAAGTAGGTAGAGCACAAACAAGTTGAAAATATATGAATAACAACAATAAACAAATTTACAATACACCACATTCGTGAGGGCGAACAGCCGTTCGCCCCTACTCGGTTGAAAACTGCTATATCAGTTTGACAGATAACATATCCGTTACATCTGCTACATCATTCGTTGCCCAATTGCTTCATAAAACACTCGGCAATCCGTTTAGCTGCACCTGGTTTACCCATTCGCCGCATACCATTTTCGGCGATCGCATGCAGTTTATCTGGATGGGCTAGGAGACTTCGCACCACCTCTGCCACTTCCTCAGGGCGATTTACTAGAATTACAGATGATCCTAAATGACGGCTTTGGGCTTCGGCAAAGGAGGGGGTGAATTGAGGACCATTTCCGGGTATAGTAATTGCTGGTTTTCCCAAACCGACAAACTCTTCTGTTGCAGTTCCTGCCATAGCTAGAGCCAAATCTCCGGAATGCAAGCAATCGTTGTAAGCATTTTGTGTTAAAATGAAGTAAGCATTATTTTGCCTAAATGTCAAGGCACTAGAATCGGCAATCTGAATGGGAGAGTCGGAACAGAGAAGCCAGCCTTGAGATTGGAGAATTTGACGCATACTTCCATAATGTAAGCTGGGTGCGATCGCCGCCAAAAATACCACTTCTCTAGAATAAGAGTATGCCGGAAAATTACGCTCTTGGAAAAGAGCTATTAATGCAGATACGGCAATCATCATCAGTTGCCAGTTAGCGTAAGCTTCAGGGGGACGGGAACCGGGCAGGAGAGTCACGACCAACGGTCGAGCCAATTCTTGCTGTTCTGCATTAGCATGATAAAATCGTGGGGCTGTTGTAGGTTCCAGACCGTCCATCATCGGATTTCCCAAATCATAAGCTGGAATAGACCACTTGTTCAAGATCTTTGTTGTCAGCGAGTCTCTGGGAAAAACTGCTTTGCAACGGCGACGACTCATCAACCAACGTTCCCACGGGTGGTAAACCGAACCAGAAAAGTTGTCCAAAAAAGCAGCTTTTGTTTTCCGTTTTAACAAGCTAACTTCATCCCGCACATAATATTCCGATCTGGCTGTACCGACAAAGGCATAATTGGCACCACTCAAACACGCAAATGAAAGCGGTACAATATCTCCTACAGCGAGGATGGCTTTGCTGTAGTCAGATTGTATCGGCGAGTCAACCCAGCGACGCATGGCTTGAATTTGGTTGAGAGTCAGTTGCAATAAACCGCCATGTACATCTCGCAAGAATTGGCGTCCATCCATGTAAATAAAACCACCACTAGGCATAGTGCGTACTGAACCTATGAGGGGAATGTCCAACTTTTGATAAGCATGTCCTTCACCAACTAAAGGCAAAGCACAAATATCTGGCGAGTGGGGATATTGCTGAAGTTCTTGTATGATGCGGGCTGCAATGACATCCTCCCCATGACCGTTACTTAAAACAAGTAACCGCAAGCGAGAGCTAGGAGTTTGCGGGTTGGAAGTTACAGATAATGGCGAAAAATTACTCATGAGAAACAAAAACATACAACAAGTTGTCTAGTGAAAGCAATAGGGATAGATGGAGGTATAAATCGGCGAAGAAGCTTTGAAGGCGCTTAACTCTCCATCGCCTAATCTCAAGAACCTCATGACAAACTAACTCCCAGTTTATTAGGCTGATTTTATGCGAGTCTCTTCTGCTGCAATTTTTACTTTAGTCTCTTTAGCATCTGGTAATACTACTCAAAAAACGATAGCTGCACCAACTCAAGCTTCAACTCAGACTGAACAAATTGGCAGCGTGGTAGTTCCGGTAACTCAAGAAACACCTGCACAAGTAGAGTTTGTAGCACCCCCAGAAACTCTTATCATCCCACCATTTTCTCAAAACTCTGCAAAGCTGGAAAGTAGTACAAACAAGAAATCAGTAGTCATCCCAACGGAGTTAGAGGACGCAGGGAAACAGGAAAGAGGGAATGTAAAGAATCATACAACACTCTCCTCTTCTTTACCCACTCTTAACCCCCCACTCCCAACAGGAGCATCCCCTACTCCTCACTCCTCACTCCTCACTCCTCCCACGGGAGCATCCGTCACTTCCTCCAACTTGGTCGTAAGGGCGACAGATGTGCAGGTAGTAGGGGCGACTCCGGAATTGCAACAGATCGTTCGCAGTGTCGTTAAAACCCAAGTAGGTGGAGAAACTAGTCAAAGTCAGTTACAGAAGGATGTGGTAGCAATCTTGGACACTGGTTTATTAAAGAGTGCTAACGTCAATGACCAAAATACATCTACAGGGATAAATGTGGTGTATCAAGTGGAACCTGTAGTTGTCCGTGACGTCCAACTTTCTGGCGCAAAGGTTCTGACGAATCAAGTTGCCTTACAACCATTCCAGTCTCAAATCGGGAGTGCTATTAGTCCAAGTGGTCTCAAGCAAGCCGTGCAAAAAATTGATAAGTGGTACGCTGACAATGGTTATAGTCTTGCACGGGTGACATCGATTAAACCTAATTCTGAGGGAATCTTGACTTTAAATGTGGCAGAAGGTGTCGTCAGTGATGTCAAGTTTAGCTTTGTCAACGATCAAGGAAAGACAGTTGATGACAAAGGTAAGCCAGTAAAAGGACGTAGCAAGACAGATTTTTTGCGACAACAACTGAAGCTTAAGCCTGGTGAAATCTTTCAAGATAAGATAGCACAACAAGACGTACAGCAACTTTCCCGCTTGGGTTTATTTGAGAAAGTCACAGTTGCTTTTGAAGGCGATGCAAACAAAGTTGGGGTTGTCTACCAACTTAAGGAAATAGGGGCAAAATCTATCAATTTGGGTGGTAATTACACTGCCGATCAAGGTGTTGTCGGCACTTTAACTTACCGGGATCAGAATTTTGGCGGCGTTAACAAGACTCTCAGTGCGAATGTGCAGCTAGGGTTAAGTGACTTGCAGTTTGATACCAGCTTTACCAGTCCCTATAGGGCAAGTAACCCGGATAGCCTTGGCTACAGTTTGAATGCTTTTCGACATCGGGAGCTTTCAGAAACTTTTGATGATAAAATCACCCTGGCTAATGGCGATCGCGTTCGGGAAGGTAGAATTGGTGGTAGTTTTAGCTTGCAGAAACCAATTGATGGCTGGGATACATCCTTAGGACTCAACTACACTCAAGTGAGTTTAGTAGATCGCCAAGGTAAAGTGACTCCCACTGATGCAAAGGGGAACCCTCTATCTTACAGCGGCACTGGCATTGACGATCTGACGACCATATCTTTTACTGCCACCAAAGATCACCGCGATAACCCTTTAAATCCAACTCAAGGTTCAATCTTGAGTCTCAGTACAGAACAGTCAGTTCCTATCGGACAAGGCAATATTTCGATGAATCGCCTACGAGCGAATTACAGTCAGTATCAGCCAGTGAAGTTATTTGAGAGTAAAGATCCGCAAGTCTTTGCCGTTAATTTCCAAGCAGGCGCAATTCTTGGCGATTTACCACCTTATGATACTTTTAATTTAGGTGGTATGAATTCAGTACGCGGTTATGGTTCTGGTGATGTTGGCAGTGGTCGCACTTACGTGTTAGCTTCAGCAGAATATCGCTTCCCCATAATCAAAACACTGGGTGGTGTTCTGTTTGCCGACTTAGGTTCGGATTTGGGTTCTGGAGACACTGTTTTGGGAGATCCTGCGGGAGTGCGTGGGAAACCGGGGACGGGTTTTGGATATGGGGCAGGTATACGATTCAAGTCACCATTTGGTTTACTCCGTGCTGACTATGGTATTAATGATCAAGGAGAAAGCCAATTGCAATTTGGCATCGGTCAACGCTTTTGATTTTAGCTACGCGGATTTTAAATGGTTAAGTTTGGAGATAACCGATACTCGCACTCTATTTCAAATTGACACTTTTTGTCGCCGCACAATTGCTTATATATCCTGAAATTGTTCTAACGCTGAGAAGGCATCGGTATACATATTTAAACCCAATACTGCTCGGTTAAAATCCCCCCGCCTGCGGCGAACCCCTTAAAAAGGCTATCCATTACCGAGATATGTACTTTTATGGTTTACAACATTGAAGTAGAAGGTCTTCATACTGGCAGCAGCAAGCGCAAAAAGTAGTACAATTGAAACGTAGACAGAATAAGCGTTAACTCAGATCTTGCACCTACGGTATAAACCAGGAGTAGGCGAATAAAGAGTACAAAA
>JAQYWN010000222.1 GCA_029379265.1 Rhizonema sp. NSF051 | reverse complement strand
AACCTAGCACTTAGTCAAGGAATTAACATTGAAGTTTCCAGGTGCAAGATCTGAGATAGCCAGTCTAAAAATTGTTGAAAACAGTTACCGTTGAGCTTGGGATATTCTTGTTGGAAATGTTTTCCTGTTAATGGTTCAATTGCACCATAAATCCAAAAATTTTCCCGAGGCCATTTAACAGATACTGTTGGCTTTACTCCCGAAGCCGTAATCACTTTTCCTGTCAGAGTTTTTAATCCAACCCTAGTTTCATCCTGACATAAGTAATAAACATATTTTCCTAGCGCTAGATGTTCTTCTAAGCAATTCAGAATAACACCGAGTTTTTTTTAACTCCGATACCAACTTTTCGTCCTGCTTGTGACTTTGAGGACGAGGCACTTTTAGTTTTGCTCCCAATCGATATCGAACCCATGCATAAACAGTTGCATACTCAATCTCAAGTTCATGTTCAAATTTCAACCACTCTACTATTGCACCGTAGCTACTAAAGCCTTTCCCCGTTTTTAACTCCTCCTCAAGTGCGGCGATCGCGGCATTATGAATTTTCCGTTTTGCTCCTGGAGCTTTTTTAATTGACAATAATTCATATAGCCCACCTGACCTATATCTTTGCAACCACCTTGTCACCGTTGAAGTATCTTTCGCCAACCGTTTCCCAATTTCAAGTTGCTCCTTAACCTGCCCACTTTTTATCCACCACACCATCTGCAGTTTTTCTTTCTGGTTCGCTATGTTGGCTGTTTGTAGACGTTTTTTAAGCTCTTCTTCGCTCTGGAGCGATTTCAATCTTAAAAGGGCGGCTCATGGTTATTTTTAGTTGCTCGAGTTTGTCTCCTCTATTATATGCAGCTTCATATAAAATTGGTATTAGCTCTTTTGATAAACTTCTCATCAAAAGTATAAAATTGTGTATGATTTTGACTATTCCCAAGGTGAAAAGCATCCGCAAAATCTAAGCCAGCTTCATGCCATTGCAGCGATTGAGCAACCAAATTTGCGTTATTAAGATGAACATTTGGTAAGCCGAAAAGTTTTCTTAAAGCTTCACATATCTCGACAGGTTTAAATTTATAGGCAAATCTAAGCACCCATTCAGTTTCGAGAATTACAGTATCAGGTATAAAAACATTCTGTGTTTGAAAAATTTCTAAACTTTTTTGGTATTGTAATTCGTCATCTTGAGTCAAAAAACGCACAATTATATTAGTATCAACTGCCACCATGCCATGATTCCTCTGTACCCTGACGAATAGCATCATCCATTTCCTCAAGAGTTTTTAGTGTGTCTTGGTATTTTAAGCAACCAGCAACATCAGCCAATGTGGTTTCTAAAAAAGGTTTTTTTGGTTTCAGAAGAATTCCGTTACCCATATCAATTGCTATCAGTTCCTGTTCCACTTCCCAACCATGAGATTTTCGCAATAGTTCGGGAATCATTACAAGTCCATCATTAGATATTTTTGTGATTTCCATAATTGAGAGAAGGAAAAATATAATTATTCTGTTGAAATTATAGCAGTGTAGGCGATGGCCTGCGGACACGCACTCACGTTCGCCTATCGTACTTTTTTTATTACAACCAAATACAGCTATTTTGAGATAGTTGTGTAGGCGGTATTTTTGCCTAGTATGTTATTAGGTTAAAAACCATAGAACTATTGTATTGTTAAAGGCAAAAGCGAGGATTTTACCATATATTTATCATCATGTGGTGGTGAGAGGCTCCCATTTGCGATGGTTGCCCAGATAACCTGTGGTTTTACCCAACTCTTATTGAAGAATTGTTGCAAATGCTCGTCATTGAATTAGCGTTGATATGATTCTAATATTGAGCTTTTGCCCAAAGTTAGAGCATAAAATAAAAAATTTATTTCGTTCGATTTTTAACATCAAACGAATCATGCGATGCGTATCCCTCGCTTCGCTAAAGTGTTGGTTGCATTTCTCTTCGGAGTGATGCTGGTGCAATTTCTACATGCTTGTTCACCGCGATCGCAAGCTGCAGAGAAAACGACACTGAAGTGTTAGTTGTAGAACGATTGGGCGGAGAAACCTATCTCTATGTGAACTTTGCCATTTGTTCGATCAAAGCGGTGAAACAATTCCCAAAGCTCGTCGTCACCATTTAACCCTGAATGAATCTCATGAACAGCAATATCAGCACAGGCTCACCAATCAAGCTCAATGAAGCATCTCTGTCTCGTTTAGCAAGTCACGTCCACGTACCCAAATACGATCGCCACCAAATCACGAACGGCATTGTCCATATCGGTGTGGGTGGGTTTCATCGAGCACACCAAGCATTATATCTCGATAATTACTTTCATGAGCATCCCGGCAGTGATTGGGGAATCTGCGGGGTGGGGCTACTAGAATTCGACAAAAAGATGCGGGATGCACTGAGCTTGCAAGATTGTTTGTATACTTTAGTCGAAAGGTCACCTTCCGGCGATCGCGCTCGTGTTATTGGAGCAATTACAAAATATCTGTTTGCTCCAGATAACCGTCAGGCAGTGATTGACACCTTAGCAAATTCCAAATGCCGCATTGTTACCCTCACTATAACAGAAGGAGGCTACTACTATATTGAAGGTAGCGGTGAATTCGATGTTAATCACCCGACAATCCAGTACGATTTGCAGCATCCTCATGAGCCAATTGGCGTCTACGGCTTTCTGACAGCAGCCCTTGATCGCCGCCGTCAACAAGGACTCGCACCGTTTACCGTGTTGTCCTGCGACAACTTGCAAGGCAACGGCAACATTGCCCGTAAAATGTTAACTGCATTTGCACAAATGCAGAACCCAGAGTTGGGACGTTGGGTTGCCGAACATGTAGCGTTCCCCAACTGCATGGTTGATCGCATTACTCCCGCCACCACCCCAGCAGATATTAAAATGGTGGCAGAACAGTTTAACATCGATGATGCCTTTCCAGTCGTTGCCGAACCATTTCTTCAGTGGGTTGTCGAAGACAATTTCTGTGCAGGTAGACCGAATTGGGAAGCTGTTGGCGTCCAAATGACCAGGGATGTTCATCCTTACGAGATGATGAAAATCCGGCTACTCAACGCCAGTCATTTGTTAATTGGCTATTTCGGCTCCTTGGCAGGCTATACTTACGTCCATGAGGTGATGGCAGATCCCTTAATCCGACAAGCCGTGGATTGTTTGATGGCAGAAGTGACACCGACACTTGAACCAGTACCAGGAATTGATTTAGACGATTACAAGAAGACCTTAATTGAACGTTTTGCCAATCCTAAGATTCGAGATCAACTCCCGCGTCTGTGCCTTAATAGCTCCGCCAAAATCCCAAAATTTGTTCTCGGCTCACTCCGTGACGCTCTGCGTCAAGAAGGAGCGATTGACTACATGAGCTTCACTATAGCTGCTTGGTTCCGTTACCTCAATGGGCTAGATGACCAAGGCAACCCCATTGTTATTGATGATCCCATAGCAGGTAGCCTGAGTCAACTAGCTCGTTCCACTGGCTCCGATCCCAAACAATTGCTCAACCTCACAGAGATTTTTGGCGATTTATCACAGTCGTCGCCTTTTGTTGAGTCAGTGACGAACCATTTACGCAGCTTGTATGAGTTTGGAGCTAAAAAAACGTTAGCCAAATTCTTACCCAGAGAGTGAAAGCTGCGACTTTTTGCGACGAAAGTCAATAACCCAATACGGTTACCGTAAAAATATAATTTTCACTTTTGATAATTTGGGGGAAATATGGTATACGAACGAATACAAAAACCAGTTGGACAAACCTCTAGCCAGAAAAAACAGACTCCACTTGTTCCGCCGTTGAGTGAAGAACCAACACAAGCAAGCTCACAATCCTCACACAAAATCAATATATCTGCTCTTCCTAGTAAGGAAAAACGAGATGTCATCAAACGAAAATTACTTGGTAATTTGACTGAAGAAGATAAAATTCAAGCTCAGACTCAAACCAAACCACAGTCCACATTAAAATCATCACATAAGGTCAATATATCTGCTCTTCCTAGTAAGGAAGAACGGGATGCCATTAAACGAAAATTACTTGGTTCTTTTACTGAAACTAACAACATTCAGTCCGAAACACCAGAATCCTCATTGATAGCAGGTACACGCATTCAAGCTAAACTAATGATTGGTGCGCCAGGGGATAAATACGAACAAGAAGCTAATAAGGTAGCAACACAAGTTGTAAACCAGATTAGTGCACCAGTAGCCCAGCAAAAGAGTCAAAATCTTCAGCAACAGAACATATCTTCAGAAGAAGAAAAGCTTCAAATGAAACCAATATTACAACTTCAAGCAGGTGTTAGTGGTGTAGCTGCTACACCTGACTTAGAAAGTTCTATTCAGCAGGCAAGGAGCGGGGGACAACCACTTGCAGATCAGGTGAGAAAACCAATGGAGCAGGCTTTTGGGGCAGATTTCAGTGGAGTGAAGGTTCATACAGATACTCAAGCTGATCAGTTAAATCAATCGATACAGGCGAAAGCGTTTACAACAGGGCAAGATGTATTTTTTAGGCAAGGAGCGTATGAACCGGGGAGTCGAGGTGGGCAAGAGTTGATTGCCCATGAGTTGACTCATGTGGTACAGCAGAATGGAGGTTCTGTAAAGCGATCGCCAGAAACGACTGTCCAAGCTTTTTATGAAGTAGATAACGTTCAGATATCGAAAGGCTTAAACATTGTTTTGGAAGACAAAAAGACAGTCTATGCGTCTCAGGAAAAGCTTGACGAGGCTAATACAGCCTTAGATCAAAAAGAGTCTAAATTTTTATTAGCCAAGGGAAAGACAAAAACCTACGGCGGTAACTTTACATTCTACAAAGTTGTTCCTCGCTACAACCCACGTACTACCGATCAGGCAACTCAGGATTTAAACCCTGTGATGGGCGACAGCGATGAGATCATCCGTCAGAAACACGAAACATATATGCAGAAATTACATAAGGTAGAAACGGATCTAAAAAACTTTAGCAAGAAATTATTTGAAGATTTAATAGATACGTGGAACTGGAAGTTCAAAGATGCTGGCGGTCGTAAATCCGCATTGCATCTCTATGTGAATAAGTGGCTAAAAAATGAACCTTACCGCGAAGAGCTTTTGCTGAGAGAGCTTTCTCCAATTACCTTCGAGTTCCTAAATCATCAAAGTAAACCGAAGCTCCTTGAAGAACTGGCGAATTTTACCCAACGTTTCCAATCGTGGATAGCTCTTGAAGACAATTTTGAAGGAGCAATTTCGCTACCTAACGATTGCGCTCAATGTGTTCAAGAGGTAATCGGCGGAAAGGGTGTAACCGACCGTCAAGATCCACAAATTGGTGAGAATTACCACATAGGATTGAAGCAACCTAAAAGCCAGAATTTAGGCTGGAACTTCCATTGGGCAGGAGTCATTATGCAAGATGACGGTGACAATGTGAGTCTGGAAAGTGCCGCAGGTATGTCGCTCACATTCCGTGATAAGCAAACTTGGTGGTTTGGGATGTATGGAACGGAAGATCCAAAACAAACTTTTGTTACCCAAATTGAGAAAATACACTATCAGCGTAACATTGAGATGCTGACAGATTTGCTGCCTGAATATAATCCGAACAGTGGAAAAGGTGTATCGTTGCAACAAGACATTATCGGAGCGACTCAATATCTGGAAAAATTAGAAAATATGTAATCAGATTAACGTGAATTCGGCGGAACTAAAAAATGGTAGGAGGTAGTGCAGGCAAATCTTTTGGCTAAATGTCAATGGCAAGTTTTTTACTGGAGTTAACGTACTATCCAGCAATGGTGTTCCGCCCACCGTAGGCGATGCTTACTGTGTTCTCGTTGCCATCGCATCCTTGATTGCTTTGGAAAATATTTAGTTCAAAATGTAATACAAATTCCTGGCTGAAGTTTTGGGTGAGTGCGCTTATATTTGATGTACATCAATTGCCATCGCTATGCTTCGATTATATGTTACTGCCATTCCTGAAATTCATCATGAGTATTACGGAGTAAGGTATTTATTTGAGTGCGACGGGTTTCAAAGTTGGCAGCAATAGAAATGAGTACGATCCCAACAAGTAAGCCGACAACCCATTTTAGAAATGGATAATGCAGGCTGAAAATCACTAGTTGATAGACACTTGTGATCACAAAAGCGGCTGTACCGACGTAGAGAAAAGCCCGCACTCGCAAAGCCAATCCAGCAAAAATGGCGATGAGACTGAAGATTCCCGGTATTATTGCTGTGTCTTGATTCCACATAATTGCCCATCCACAAATGATACTGCTACCCAACAGTCGTAAGTAGTGACGATGGACTTTAGAATCTGGAAGCCTCAGATAAGGATCGACTTGGGCAATATAGAGCAGTGATAATCCTCCTAATGTGACATACCACAAAGTATCCGTGAGATGTAAGTCCCAAAACCAGCGACACAAAGCCCAATCCATTAACGCCACACTGATATAGGTAAAACGAATGTTTGACTGCATCTTGGCAAGGAAGATGTAGAACACGGCAGCGATCGCCAACGTCACTGGATAAACCCGCAGTCTGGTTTCCCATAAAATTATCAATGGCACGAGATATGCCGCCCTCTGCCAAGGTTTTTTCGACCAGCCCCAACGCTCCCATGGTAATATGTACAGAAAGTAAGCCACCATACAGGCGATCGCCGCATTCCAAGGAAATAAAGGTCCAGCAAATAAATGTCCTATTGCTGTATCGCGGCAATAGATTAGCAAACCCGTAACTTCCAATAACCCCAAGTACACCCAAATTTCATCTGTTGTCACGAATCCTCTTTCCGAAGCGGGTTGGAATGATCGTCCTTGAAAGATGGCGTAGCGAATCAAAAATACACTTGTTGCCAATCCGACAAAACGGTTGACGGCGATGGGTGCAGTCATGGTAGCCATAAATAAGCAGCTACTACCAGCCCAATGGAGATGGGCGATCGCTTTTAATTCTTGAGAGGTGAGGCGTAAATAATCGCTTAACCAAGGTGACAAGATACGGTAGGCGTAAATAATCCCAGTTCCCAACGCTGCCATAGCAATTAGTCCATCTCCCCAAGCTCCTCCTGAAGTTTGTGACATTTGATAGAACAACAGTTCATAAGCAGAGATGGATATGCCAGCGATGCCCAAGTAAAGTAGAGGTTTTAATTCTTGCTGGCGTCTTCCCACACCGATGGCAATCAACGCCACTCCCAGAGAACATAAACCTGTCCACGCGGTAAAAGTATCCCAGCGCAGCAGTACGCTCAATGCACCATAAATGAGTGGTAGGATGTGGAAACTACTAAGATTTCTTTCCAATCGATGTTGCCGTTGCCACCAATCACTTAAAAGCTGAGTTATTAAACCCAAGGCAATATTAGCGATCGCAATCTTAATCAGAGAACGTTCCCCAAATCCTAACACCTCAATTACCAACAACTCCAAACACCAACCAATACCATAAAATGCTAAATTCGTTGGTTCTCGCCAACTGCGAGCGGTAATTGCAGCTAATGTGATGACAGTTGAAGTTAAGTATAGAAATCCAGGAATGGCAATCCGTTGGTAAACCAGCAGCGAGTGTAGAGTTAGAATCACCAATTCTAAACCACACAATGCGATCGCCCACTTATCAGTGACATCCGCATAGAGAACTGCTAATTCTTGAGTTTGATGAGTCAGCACTTTACGAATCAACCACAAACCGAGGATAGCGATCGCTCCTACGACAAACCAACCCTCAGTTGACAGGTGCCGAAAACCCAGCGCCACTATGAAACCCAACCCAAAACCTACCGTAATTCCCGCAGATATTTTGTTGCGTAAATAACTTGTATTTACAAACATCAAAACAGGACTCACACCTAAACCGATTAATCTAATTTTCTCAAACGGTAAGGTGAGGAACTGAACAGCTAATAATGCCAAGGTACTATAAAAAATGCTACCTCTTCGTACCTCCCTCTCGTTTCTTGGTGCTGTAAGGCTACCAATACCCGTGAGAGTTAAAGGGGTAATTAACCAAGTAAATCCCCAATTGTGACTATTGACAATAATGCTATTCCATGGATGATAAGCATTTTCCCCTAATAGTAAGTAACTTGTGACGGCTAATCCCAAACCAATGTGCCATGCACTACGTCGCCAAATTCCACTGCCAACACTTAATAGCCACTCAGCCACCATCAGCGCTAACAAAACACATGCCCAAACTTCCTGACGAAGACTTGGCAATAGCCAATCAATTGTAGAGCAAAGCGTCACTACTCCGGTAATGTGCGTCAAGTAAATGAGGGGTTTCCCAAGTTCTGTGCTTCTCTCATTAGTGCGTCGTCGGTAAATGACTGCAAGAGTGATTGTCGAAAAGAGTAGATTCAAAGATCGTAATGTGGGATTTACAAAAGAGATCGTTGTTAAGAAGCTTCCGCTCAGTAACGTGAGGATATCGCTAAAACGAGCTAAATCTCTTTTTTGGAGGCGATAAATCCGCTCCGTAAACGCCACCATGAAAATTAAGTAGGGAAATAGAGCAACACTGAGTAACGCCCAAGGAGTCTGTTGAGAATGGGTGAGTTTTGTCCCAACAGCGATCGCCCATTCTTGTAAGCCGACAGGTACTAACCGCCAACCAAGCCAAACCATTTGTAGGCTAATGGCGAAAATTGCCAAAAGTGAAGCATGAGCAGCATATTCCTGTAAGCGACGGCTGAAAAACCACAAACTCAAGCCACTCACAGCAATTGCCTGCCAAGGTGAGGGTTCTACCGCAACAAGCCAACCGATGAAGAGTAAGACTCCGCCAAAAACTTCCCAAGGTAATTGGGGAGTAGAATTGCTTTCAAGTCTTTCAAGCTTCCTTCTTGGTTGTGCCAACCAAGTCACAAGCCAACCGCAAATGCCGATCGCTAACCCCAATTGAGTGATATCAATGCGGACAACAAAAATTGCCCGTACTAATACTACTGCTAAACCATAAACGACAACTAAGGCGGGTAAAGTGATACCAAGTCCAACACGCCTATCGTCGGCATTTCTGAGAGGAATTCGGGAACTATAGCGATGAACGGTAATTAAGGTTGTGCCTACTGTCGCCAAATAAACAGCAATTAAGGGAAATCCAGGGAGTTTCCAACCCCAGTTTAAGTACGAAAGCCCTAAAATGTTGATTAAAGGCAATTTCCCCAGTGGCGAATTAGTGACAAACAGCCGATTCTGGCAGAGTAAAATTGTGATGGCTGTGAGAGTTGGGCAGGCGATCGCAATTGCAATCCAGTCTAGAGGATTCTTCCACAAAGAGAAGCTATCCATTGCCCAAAAGTTAACAGGCATCAACAAAAGGGTGACAATCAACAATGTTTGAGCCGTTAATCTTAAATTGGGCTGTCTGCCTGCCCAGAAACTAAACCCCCAGAAACTCAAAGTATAAGCAAACAAAACCCCATACTGTCCAAAAGCGGGAAACCTTTGCCATTGCGTTGCAGCAAGTACCCCAGAAGATACCACAACCAAGAATACTCCTAAAAACAGCAGCCACCGGACACTCAATTCTGCTTGCAATGACTGCAACATTCTGGCAATTAAGTTGGGCGATGCCTGTGGCGGATTTCTGTCTACCGCCAAAGCTGCAACGGGGTTGGAAGTTGCAGATGCGATCTCTGAAGAAGGTTGAGTAACTGGTTGTAATACTAACTGACAAACAAGGGACTGTTGACATATTTGTCTGACTTGGGTATCTGATATTAAACCCAATCGTAGCCATGTTTCTAGTCCCTCTAATAACTGGGGATGGGAAGATGGCAGCCTGAGTTCAATCTTGAGCGATCGTTCTATGGGTGAAGACATAAGCCGCACGGGAAAGGCTTGTTACTTTAATGTTCGTTTTAATTCCAGTTTTTTTTAACTTTAACTGTGCCACTTGTTGTGCTGGTGGATTGACGCTCTGCTTCCTGACTCTTATTTCTCTCCCAATGCTGTTCTAACATAATTACAGAACCCCACCCCAGTAAAGCTGCGCTTTACGTCCCCACCCCGCTTGCGGGGAGGGGTTCGGTGTCTATATGAATTAGAAGTGATTATCCGGACTTGCTCTGACTACTTAAAATTGGTTTTTAATTCAATATTCCGTAAGAAAAAGTACGCAATGCCTGCACACAGAATACCTAACTCAAAACCAATATCTATTCCGTGGGGAGGATTCAGAAAGTAAGCCAGGGGACCTAGAGAATACACCTGCGCTGCACCTAGGTAAACTCCAAATAAACCAAACAACATCGATAGCATCGCAGCCCAATACTGCTCGGTTAAGGGACAAAGGGGGTAAAATCAAAGATTTTTTGTTCGCGTATAAAACACGA
>JAQYWN010000221.1 GCA_029379265.1 Rhizonema sp. NSF051 | reverse complement strand
GATGATTATCTAATTTTTACACCTAATAATAGCGAAAATACCAAGTAGTGCGTTGTTGAATATCTGAAATAAAACGTACACACTTACTAATCAAATAATTAAGCAAGTTTTGATACTTACCTCGTAACCATTCAGATTTCCGCAGTCAGCGAGCAGTCATACAGTAAGTTCTCTAAACATTACAATCAACTTATATATAACCCTAACAAGTTATACGTAATCATCGCTAATAATTCAATAATTCATAGCTGAACAGGTTCCCTCACTTATTGCATTTTATAAGAGGTGGACAAACAACGTTACAACCATTACGCAAGTGAAAACTTGAAAAACGACAAACAAATTCATATTTTTACTATCATACAAATTAAAAGTCGTCCAGTCTTTTGCGGTAAAATAAGGAAGGTCTGATCAGAAGCTTATTGCAAGCATTATTCTTAAGGGCGATCGCCTAAACGCGAGGAGCGATTTTGTTGATAATTGTACAAGTTTTTGACAAGTAACGAACAAAACGTTTTGTCAACTGCCTCGAAGTTGCTTGTCAAAGAAGCAATATATTCAAAACAACCCACCGCAAGCGCGAAAACAGAGATATGAGAAGTTGATTAGCTTGTTTTGACTGTAATACACGATTGTGTACAACAGATTTTTTGCCACCTAAATAACTACAATGCAAAACAAATTCAACAATTACAAAGAACGTTAAACTATAGATCGCTATAAAACTCTTACGTAGCCGATTCCCCTGACTTTTTACGGCATCTTAAAAAGGGTATTTTTAGGGTTTCGCAACCCCTGATTTCTACGTTGCTCATTGTCAATAATTTTATATTTTTGACAACGAGCCTGTGCAAAAAACCATGCTTTTTGGTGGTTTGAGGACTTCCCGTGAAAAGTCAAATTTCTCCCAGCAGCATCAGAATTTTTACCTCTTGGCTATAGTATACTATTAATACCTAGCCCTTAAAGAATACACACAATTTCTTTACGTAACTTTCATATCTGATCTGTGTATATAAATAATCGGCAGCAATAAAGCTTTTTTAATTTTTAATTTTTCATTCCTAGGATACCCTCACTCCTGCCGCCCTAATGCCAATGACTAACAAGCGACTCGTTGCGTAGGCAAGGGCGAAGAAGCGGGGAAGTTGCTCGGGATCAATCCGTAATTGAGGAGGCTTCCACCACGGTTTTACCTGAAGAATTCTTATCGTCGCATTTCTTGTCGTCGCATGGGCATGGCATCAATTTCATTAAAAATGGCGCTTGCTTGGATGGGATTACCGTCACGACGTTTTGTGCCACCGTCTTTGCCTACCAAAATCACGCGAAAATCTCCTTTGCCAATACCGAAGCGATCGCGCAATCTAGTAGCAGAAGCTTCGTCTATTTGCTGCCCCTCTGCATAACTCGTGCCTTCTGTCAATACCCGCACGACAACTAGATCTCGCTCGGAAAAACCTGGTTTGTGTTGGGCAAACAGTCGCATTTGCTGTTGATAAGCCTGGCTTTGCGAAGACGGCGCAAAGATGAGCAGCACCCTGTTTTTCCACTTTTGCGTACTTAGGCTGAATGAAGACATTTTAGCAGAATGATCAGTTGGGACTTGTACTGCAAGAGCAGTGCTAACTGGCGACAGAAGTAGAAACGCGAATAGGGTGATGAAAATAGGGATTGGAGAAGAATTTTTATTCTGAGTGTCTAACGTTTTCATAACTGAAAAGTTTTTATCTAAAGTTATCCTGATTTGAATTGTCTGCTTACACCACTCAATCCCTATCCTGCCTCTTTCTAGCAATTTTTGCAATTTAAAAGATAGTTATGCGTCACTATGTGAGAGACAAACCAGCATTGAACAATTCGAGAAACCAATTGCCGATGAATTGTAGACCCATTTTATGGCATTGCTCCCGTATATAACCTACAAATACTGAAAAGGAAATCTTTCCAAAGACACAATCCGTGTGTGAAACGCGATCGCCTTTCATCCAAAAGATAGATATTAGTACGTAGTAGCGAAGATAAAACAGTTAGATTGTGAGATGTCAACACAGGAGACAGCCAAAGAGAATACATAGACTAGATTTTAAGCTGTTTTCAACTGTGTAGTTATTCCTGCTGCACTGTAATAGTGCTCTAGGTTTGATCCCAGCCCAGACAGCAACGCGGCTGAATTTAAGTGCGCTTAAACAAGAGACCGGAGAAATAAATTCTTGTAGATACGCTGACAACAGCGCGTCTTTACGATTCTTCATTCCTAATTCCTATGTCTTAACTTCACTTTAATCTTCCTCATAATGAAATCAATGTGAATATTTTGTATTGTACTTGACATTTTCTTGGTATTATTTTAAATAAGAGAGTTAATGATTCGTTATTGTTTATACTCGACTGTCATGGCTCTAGATCCTAATCAGCAACTCCAAGCACCAAGCACTCTTGTCACTCAATCACAGGGTAACCCGTTAGCCATAGATCCTCTAAATGGCAGTTCTTCTAGCCAACCTGAAATACAAGCAGCCCGCAATCCCAATACGCTATTCAACAAACCGTTTCCAGATTTCAATAACGATGGTAACAGCGATATTTTTTGGCGCAATCCACAAAATCAAGGTGGCGATCCATATTCCACGAGCAATAATGCTGTTTGGCTGGAGAATGGTAATAATCCTGCCACAGGAGCCTATCTACAGACATTAGACAGCAATTGGAATTTTAGCTTTGCTGATTTTAACGGTGATGGCAAGAGCGACATCTTCTGGAATAACTCCGCCACTGGTGAGAACAAAATTTGGCTTATCGATGGCTCTACCATCACTAACGCCACAGATGCCTCACAAAATATAGATAGTCCTGGTACTGGTTGGAGTCCTACCATCGCCGATTTCAATGGTGATAACAAGACAGACATTCTCTGGCGTAATAGTACAACCGGTGAGAACCAAATCTGGCTGATGGATGGCACAACCATTTCATCTAAAAATACAGTGACAGCACTTGGCACAGAGTGGTCTCCGACTATTGTCGATTTTAATGGAGATCGTAGGGCAGATATCCTCTGGCGTAATAGTCAAACCGGTGAGAACTTGGCTTGGATCGAAAATGACGCAACACCGGGAAATTTCGATGCGACTTTTCTGCCAACACTTGACACTGCCTTTACTCCGAACGTTGGCGATTTCAACGGTGATGGCAAGAGTGACATCCTCTGGCGCAACACTCAAACAGGTGAGAACGCCTATTGGATCATGGATGGTGCAACCGCGACTGGGTATGCTGAACCAACACTGAGCACAGCTTGGACTCCTAGAATTGGCGATTTCAACGGTGACGGCAGAACTGATGTGTTCTGGCGCAATACTCAAACAGGTGGAAACGCTGTTTGGATATCAGACAACACGACGGGTACCAGTCCCACTGGCTACTCTCTACCCACACTCAGCACAGACTGGACTGAGGACTTTGGGGATTTCAATGGCGATAAGAGAACTGATATCTTCTGGCGCAATACTTCAACAGGTCAGAACGCTATTTGGACATCGGCAGACACTACAGGTTCCAACTTTACCGGAGCTTTTGCGCCAACACTTCCGACTGCATGGCAGAACTATTCGTAGTTAAACCTGATAAGTGATGAGAATAGATAGTGTATCTACATGTTTAATATAGTCAGACACTCTTCGTGTGTTCTGATATATCATTCAGAGCGTAGCTAAGATTTTTACCACAGATGTCGTTTGATAATGTTGCGCTCAAAAGACCAAGTTGCATCTATACTAATTAACTAGGTAAGAATAAACTGGACTGGTGAGGGCTGCTAATAGCTATAGCAATCCTTATCGATTTTTGAAAATAGAAGACACAGATCCCCGACGCGCGCGTATAGTTGTCGGGGATCTTATTTTTCACGAATAATTTAGGATTGCCATATGAGCAGGGTAGGTCCTGTACATAAGAAGCGTTAACGCACTCATGCCTAATACTTTCGTTAAAGATGAGTTTATAGGCATATGTATATACACTTAATTAAATTTACACTCATGGAAGTTGATTTTTTGAGTGTAAGCTCGCAATATCAACCGGAATTTATAGATATGACTTTTCCCGTTAACTCCTGAAACAACCAAATAGTGTAACTTTTTGGAATCCCTCATTATCAATTGCTGATTATTAATGACAATTAAGCCGGAGAAAATCAGACTTTGGGACAGGGGGAAGAGGAGTCATACCTGACGACAAGCGGCTTTGCGGCTACGCATCTCTAAAAAGATAATGGCAAAAGTCAGAATCATAGATAAGTTATGTCACTAAAATAACAACTTCATAAACCTTGTAGAGGTTTTTGTCAACGACTTGACTTTTGGCTGGTAATAAATTAAACAATATACTTGTTTGTTATTCTATGTACTAGAACGATATGCTATCAGTGTCCTCCATGTCTAAAGATTCCAATTCTGCAATCAGTACCTCTATACCGACAATATCGGCATTAAACACTACCAGTAGTTTGGATACATTGGGGACAAACCTTTCTCCCAAGAGTTCTTCGCCTGAAATAGCTGCCGCAAATCCCAATCCTAATTCCCTATTTAATAAAGCGTGGATGGTTCCTGATTTCAACGGTGATGGTAAGACTGACATCTTCTGGCGCAATACTTCTCCAAGTGAGGATTCAAATTCCGGTCAAAATGCCATTTGGCTGATAAATGGTACAAACGTCTCTAGAGGCAATCTACCCACACTAGACACAAACTGGGATTTTAGCTTTGCTGATTTCAACGGTGATGGCAAGACTGACATCTTCTGGAATAACTCCAACACGGGTCAGAACAGAATTTGGCTGATGGATGGCTTAAACATTACTGCTGATGTTTCTGTGGATGGACTCAATAAAACTTGGTATCCTACCATAGGTGATTTCGATGGTGATGGTAAGACAGACATCTTCTGGCGCAATGAGCAAACAGGTGAGAACCAAATATGGCTCATTAATGGTACAAGTATTCTCTCTAGAACTTCTTTGCAGACATTGGACTCAAGCTGGTCTCCTCATTTTGCCGATTTTAACGGTGATGGCAAGACAGACATTTTCTGGCGTAACGCTCAAACAGGTGAGAACGCCGCATGGATAATAAATGGCACAAATGTCACTACAGCCAATCTGCCTTCACTTAATACATCCTGGACTACGAGCATTGTTGATTTTAACGGTGATGGCAAGACTGATCTCTTCTGGCGCAATCAAAACACGGGTGAGAACCAAGTATGGTTGATGAATGGCACAAACTCCACTGCGGCTAATTTGCCTTCACTTAATACATCCTGGACTCCGAGAATTGCTGATTTGAATGGTGATGGCAAGACCGACATTTTCTGGCGAAATTATAACACAGGTGAGAACGCTGCTTGGACAATTGATGGTACAAATGCGACTGGAAGTTTTCTACCGTCCCTAGAAACATCTTGGAGTCCTGCAATTGGTGATTTCAACGGGGATGGCAGGAGCGATTTCTTCTGGCGCAATCAGAAAACGGGTGAGGACGCTATTTGGATAATGAATGGCACAACTGTCACTGGAACTTTTGAGCCATCCATTGCCCCTGGATGGGTTAATTATTCTAGCTAGTCGTGAGGTACGTGGGTGTATAGCAGGATAGCCGAATTCTTCCTCATTACCCACTCACGACAGATATTAAATCAGTAGTTGATATTTCTCTTGAGCCAAATGGTAGAGAGGACGCCAAACCAGACGATTAGTCAGGACGACTAACAAGGACATGACCGTTGTTGCTGCGAGAAGTAATGCGAAATTGCCTGTAGCTGTAGCATGAGAAATCGTGGAACCGAGTCCGGGTGTCATGTTCACCTTCCCTTGAAAAGTGACATACTCGCTGACGATACTGGCATTCCAAGCGCCACCGACTGCGGTGATAATCCCTGTAATTAGGTAGGGGAAGATTCCTGGCAAAATTAAAGTTCGCCATCTTTGCAAACGAGAAAGCTTATACACCCAAGCGGCTTCGAGTAAGTCGGAAGGAATTGACTGTGCCCCTGCAATAACGTTAAAGAGGATGTACCACATCGTTCCCAGCATCATCAAAGCTACCGAACCAATTTCTAAACCGCCAGCAATACGGGTTAACCAAAGCAACAAAACTGGAAATAAAGCTGTTGCTGGTACGGAAGCAGCGATTTGTACTATAGGTTGTAACACTTGAGCTAAACGGGGATTGCGACCGATCGCAACTCCTACTGGCACTGTCCACAGTAGAGATAATATCAATGCTACAATCACTCGTAAAGCTGTGAAAACAGCTCCACTGAGTACAACTTGCCAATCAGTCCAGCTCAATACTTTTAGCAGCAGTACGGCTTCCCAAGTACCCCAAAGAACAATTACGCCAAAGCCGGTGATAAACACCCAATTAATCAACTCGGGCAGTTTAAATTTGCCTTGGTTGTTGACGGGTAGGGTGCGAACGGGCAATCCTCGAATTAGTCCGTAGTCAAGGACTGTTTGTAATGGTCGGACTAAGCGATCGCTCATAATCCGCAAACTTGGCGATCGCCGCAAAATATCCAACACCCGCGATCCGGGTGTACTTTGTGCCTCAACCATCTCAATCTTAAACTTTTCTGCCCAAGCAATTAGGGGTCGCCACACTAAAAAATCAATTGCCACAACGACTCCAATCAACACCACCAAGCCCCAGAATAAGGCTTTATAGTCTTGCCGATTGGCTGCCGATCCTAAAAAAGAGCCTAACCCAGGTAAGCGAAAATCTTTATCTCCTAGAGTAAACGATTCAATCGCAATTAAAAAAAACCAACCCCCTGCAAACGACATCACACTATTCCACACCAATCCAATGGCAGCTGCTGGTAATTCCAACGTCCAAAACCGCTGCCAGAGGTTCAGCCGATAAATCCGAGCAGCTTCTAGCAATTCCTGTGGAATACTGCGAAGGGATTGATAAAAACTAAAAGTCATGTTCCAAGTCATACCAGTGAAAATTAGGAGAACAGAAGCGAGTTCTACTCCAATCCGCTGACCGGGAAATAAGGCTATCAGAGCCAGCACTACCCCTGGTAAAAATGACAACACCGGAATTGATTGCAGAATATCTAGCAAGGGAATCAGAATTATAGCTGCAAGGCGGGAGCGATAAGCAGCATAAGCATAAATCAGGGTAAACACCAGTGATAAAAAGTAAGCCAGTCCCATGCGTAGCAGAGTTTGGGCGGTATATCCTGGTAGCGCACTGATTTTGGTTGAAATTGTTAAATTACTGTTGAAACCACCACTGAAATTGGAGGCTGTTCTCACAATTAGCATAATTAAGCTAATGACAGCCAGAATTAGCAAGACATCTTGCCATGTCCAATTTAAGCGTCCGGAGGTTTGATTAGCGGGAGTGAGGGGTCGAGTCATAAAAGTGGAGAGTTATGAGTTACGAGGTAAGGAAATGTAGAGACACTCTGCTTTTGAAAGCGTCTCTACAGGATTCAGGCGGAGTTAAGAATTATTCATCTCCTCAGATTCCCCTCCTGACTCTTCTTCTCCTTTCTCCTGCTCAACAGATCTGAGTCTCCCCTTATCTATGTCTTCTTCTAAAAATATTTGTCCTGCTGGCTCATTGTAGCTGTATATTTCCGCATAACGACCCCAATCAATAACGGTGTTTAATTGCCGCTTGGCTTCTTCAGGACTAAAATGATTTTCTAGGATATCTAGAACCAGTTCTTCTGGAATGCGTTGATTGCGTTTTGCTTCTAAAAGACGGTAAATTTGCTGTACTAGCCGAATGTTAGTGAGGAGTTGATTACGCACAATTTGTTTACGTTCATCAATCCCACCGGCAATAAATTGTTGTCCAATTGAGGTAACGCTGATATCACCTTCTGCTATCTCGACAAAGCTCATTAATTTTGCAGCCTCAACAATGGGCAGAATGTCATCTACCTCTAGTTGTAGTTCTTGCCCGAGACGGTAGAGATCTGTTTTGGGACGATCCTCCAATAGTTCGATCAAACCAGCGATCGATCCAACCCGTACCGGTGGCAAAGACTGATACTTTGGCTCTGGACGCGGTTCTTGAGGGGAAACTGTTGTGGGTGCTGGCTCAATCTTTTCTAGTTCGGGGTTGGTGATAATCTTATAAACCTGATCGACCAAGGCTTGAAAGCTGGGATGTTTGCGATCGCGGTAATGAGGTAACGTGACGGGTAACTCAGCACGGATTCTCCCTGGATTGCGTCCCAGAACTATAATCCGATCTGCTAGAATCACAGCCTCTTCAATCCCGTGAGTGACGATTAAAATAGCTTTAGTCGGGATGCGACGTTCTAACCACAAATCTAATAGCTCAAAGCGGAGGTTTTCTGCTGTCAGCACGTCCAAAGCCGAAAAAGGCTCATCCATACACAGCAATTCTGGTTCTACCGCCAGAGCTCTGGCAAATCCAACTCGCTGACGCATTCCTCCTGAAAGTTCTTTGGGATAGGCATTTTCAAATCCGTCCAGCCCAATAATGTCAATCATTCGTAGCGCCTTTTTCCGTCTGGGATCTGGGGCTTCTCCCTTTGCCTTTAGACCAAGTTCCACATTCTCAAGTACAGTCAACCATGGATAGAGGGCGAAACTTTGAAAAACAATTGCGACTCCTGGATTAAGTCCTACTAAGGGTTGGTTGTGATATTCAACTTTACCCTGGCTGGGTGGAATTAACCCAGCCACCATCCTCATTAAGGTAGATTTCCCCGAACCTGAAGGACCTAGCAAAGCGACGATTTCTCCTGAACGCAACTCCAAGTTGATATTCTCGAGAATAACGATTTGCTGACCATTCGGCTGCCGATAATATTTGCCGGCACCTTGTAGGGTAATCAGGTGTTCAGTTGCTGATTTGACCGTCACGGCTGTCCCTCTAAAGCTATGATTCACTATACTCTGATCATGAAGTTATCTTACTTTAAAGTTGAACATTGGCGATTGGTCGCAAAAATAATCACAAGCTCTCATTCCCAAAAACCTTGGATCTGCAAGCGTATATTTAGAGACGGCGAAGATCACGCTCATTGCTCTGTCAGCGCATCACCAGGGTGCATTAACGCTTTTAATTTACCAAAGAAACTTTAACCCTAATCTTATCAAAAGTTCATCATTTCATTCGGTGAATTGGTTTTTAGCCGTCAAGATACAGAGACTGTATGGATATGAAATATACCTATGGCACGGCAAAACTTTTATAATCTCTACTTCAACCAATACAAGACACTTCTCAACCAAACGCTGGCTTATCTAGCAAGCCAGTTGGAGGACGAAAACTTTTGGCAGAAAGGCAAGTTGATTAGAATAACACTCAATGTGTCATTATATGCCTCAAATATCAATCGAAGGAGCATTCAAGCAGTATAACAACACATCAAGGATTTACTTGACTTTGAGTGAGATAATTAACTATGTAATCGATAAGATAGCTCAAGTACCTTCTTAACTCCTCCGCTGCCTGAGTAGAAACTCGATCTAGAGATTCCCAATCTGTGACATATTTGTTTTTGATCAACTCAAACGCTTTCAAATACATCTCGACTGAGGGCTGTTGGTGAGTAATGACTCCTTGATACAGGAGACGGGGTTCGATTCCATTTTCCAGACAGTGTCCCAGCAGTTTCAAATATTGACGGATGTTATGACGAAACTCTTCTATTTGAGGATGTTGCGGCACCAATAACTCCAAAGCCACGAGTCGCGCTACTTCTGCTCGATGCGTTAAGAGCCACTTTCCTGCTTCCAGACAGGCTAATCTCTGTACTTCTAGGTTTGGGAATGATGCAGTTAATTCTTCCAGTTGCCCTAAAGTATTTTGGAGCCTGTTTTGTTTGGCTTGAATTTCTGCTATATTAGTAATCTCTTCCGAACGCTGTTTCTTATCTTCTAATTTGCGGCTCAAAACTTCAACAGTTGGTTTGATGACTTGACTAATATGAGCGCTCTGCTGTAAAACATCCTCCACTTGATTGGACAAATCAGATGTTTTTAGATCGTTTAGTTGAGTATTTTTATTGTCTTTAATACTGTCAAGCTGAGTTTGTAGATGTTGAATCATCAATTCTAGACGTTCTTCAGTTTCTTGCAAACCTTTAGACATGCGTCTTTCTAAAAAATCAACTTTTTCTTGTAGAGGCTTGACATTTGCTCTTTTAAGCCAGGGACCGATTATAAACTCTATAAATCCTTGCAAAGTCTTACCACCCTTTTGCCATAGGGCAATGTTTTTTATGTTTTGAGCCATAGAGTTTTTCCTCAAAAATTCAACCTTGTTTCTAAAAAAGATTTTAAAGTTGATATCAGTAGATAAACCAAATA
>JAQYWN010000220.1 GCA_029379265.1 Rhizonema sp. NSF051 | reverse complement strand
AAGTTTTATTTAAAATCTAAAGATGATTGTTGAGAATAGAGAAACCCGATTTCTTTAAGAAACCGGGTTGTTAAGAGTGATTCATAAAAATAAATAGCACTACTGATTGGGGAACTTGAAGCCTTCTCCTGCCGTATGCTTCACCCGTCCGCAATTATTGAAGCATTAAGCTCATCCCATCCTTAAAAGGAGTGAAATTTCGCGTTATTTGCTATTCGTCAAAAGTATAATCTTTGACGAATAACTAATTATCCCGCTCTCTGGAATGAGCGCCCCCAGTCGCATTTTGTAATGACGCTCGTAGCGCTACTAGTATCTGGTGAGTGAGAAAGTGTCTCCCCCAACTTTCTACACCCGGTCTATATACTAGAGTTTAGACTATCACACTGGCTATCAGGTCATTTTCGTAGTCTAAAGTTCAGTATACACTGACCCATTCCTTGCTAAGTGTTGGGAGACTAGAACCAGAGGGGGTAGCGCCATTCATGAGCCACAAAGAGTTCTCTCCCGTGTCGTAATTGCGCCAGGTGATGTCAGTCTTACCATCGCCGTTGGTATCGCCAACACTTGGCTGCCAGCTTGAAGCAAGTGTTGGTAGAGCAGTAGCACTGGTAACGTTCTTACCATTCATCAGCCAAACAGAGTTCTCACCCGTTGAACCATTGCGCCAGAGGACATCGGTTTTGCCATCACCGTTGAAATCACCAATGAGAGGTTTCCAAGCTGTGCTGAGTGTCGGTAGGGCAGACTCACTGGGAGTCGTGCCATTGAATGTCCAAAGTTTGTTCTCACCGGTGTCCTTATTGCGCCAGAGGATGTCGCTAGTCAAACCACCATTGACATCGGTGATCGTCGGTTCCCAAGATGTGCCAAGTGTTGGCAGTGCAGATCCGGTTGCTTGTGCTCCATTCATCAACCAAATGGAGTTTTCACCCGTTTTTCCATTGCGCCAAAGGATATCGGTGGTGCCATTACCTTTAAAACTGGCAACAGTTGGTGTCCAAGAAGGGTCAAGTGTTGGTAACGCAGACGCTGTTGCTTTCGTACCATTCATCAACCAAACGGCGTTCTCACCCGTTTTGCCATTGTGCCAAAGGATGTCGGTGTTGCGATCGCCGTTAAAATCGCCAATGCTAGGTGTCCAGTTACCATCCAGCGTTGGCAGAGCAGCTTGAGCAGCAATTGTTGTGCCATTCATTAGTAAGACTTGGTTCTCCCCCGTTGATTTATTGTGTAAGAGGAAGTCAGTCTTACCATCGCCGTTGAAATCAGCAATCTTAGAATCCCAATCGGAACTAAGTTTCGGTAAAGAAGCTGAACTGGCAACTTTTGTGCCATCCATCAGCCAAATAGTGTTCTCACCCGTTTGAACATTGTGGAAGACTTTGTCAACTTTGCCGTCACCGTTGAAATCGGGAAAAACTGCGGCATTGGTAAGAAAGGGATTGGGATTAGGGTTGGCACTGGCATAATATGACGAAGAAGTCAACGATTCAGTTTGTGGTAAGTTTGACGAACTTCCAAAACTCAAAGAGTTATTTAAATCATCCGGCAATAAGGAGCTTCCATAGCTCAACGAACTATTTAAATCATCCTCTATTTGGGATTGGGAGCTTCCATAGCTCGAAAAAGTATTTAAATTAACTGGATCTGTAAAAAGATTTGAGGTTTGAATGGATTGTAATGCGCTCTGACTGGTAGAAAAGCTCAATGGATTTGTAGATTCCAACATAGTTTTTGTTTGGAGTTCATCGTTATAAATCTTGTAACTGGTTATTGAATAAAAGTTCAAGTGTTGAATAAGAACATCTTCACTTGTTTAATATTTTTTTTATAATTCAAATGTTAAGCAATAACATCTTGATAATTTGAGAGATTTAAATATTAAAAAAAGCCACTTATGGACTTTAATTTATATTAGTAAGTGTTATGAGCAAACATCTAACTGATATAACAAGAACGGAGGGCTTAAATTAGAGCGTTCAGCAATTAAACTTATACGTTATTTTTCAAATCAACTTTCTTCTCCGAAGACGAATCTAACTTCTTAATATCTCTAAGTTTTCCTAACTTTTTCTGCTCGACACGGCTTCGCTTAACCCCTAAAGTAAAAGTTTTCTAAAAAACGGATGGGTTCACCATACTAGATAGGACAATATTTAAGAAGCATGAGGAGCATTCCATTAATAACGGATAAGCTAATGCGCCATTAAGTAAGTCAACAGTTACTCCCAAACCTCCAGAAGAATACGGATATAAAAAACTGCCCGTACCAAGAAAGTCAAGAAGAAAATAAATAATCTTACACAAGCGCTGCGGGGAGTATGCACGTTCCTCACGACTTCTACGGTGGTTTCAACTCTAATACCATTACACCCGAAAGCTGAGGCGGGGATTTCTCACCCGCAAGTGCAGGCAATACGGTACGTCTGTGCAGGGGAAGCAGGGGGAGCAGGGTAGGAAAAAACCAAATGTCTATCAACTCTTTCCTCCCCTGCCTCTTTACTTCCCCGAACCAAGAACTGCCTGCCTACACCGAGCCAACGCACTGCCTGGCCTTTACGTGAGGCAAAATGCATCCCCTTAATCAGGAACGCTCGATATTTTTTCTTGTACAAGCACATAGGGTTGCACAATTAGAGTAATAAATCGCCTCTTGGCGTCGCTATTCCACTTTCCGATTTGAGTTGATGACGGTTTGGCAATCAATGCTTCATCGATCCAGGTTTGTACAAACGATAAGTTATCGCCAGCGATCGCCACTCCTACATCCAACAAGTTTAATTCTGCTGTCACTACAATCACCGCATCCCGTTTCACATGGGGAATAAGCCACTCCCACTCAGCCTCATCCAAATTTTCTGTTAGTTCCGCCCTTAAATCTGACATAATGTCCGAATCTTCTGTGCCTAAACTCATTTTACGCTCATAGGGGAGTAGGAAGGAATTACAAACTTCACCTGAAGCGTCAAGAAGCTGGTGGAAGATTCCTTGTTACTGTGGATGGAGAGATTGTAATACCAATACCCCTTGCGGGTATTAGAAAACACCTAATCAAGTTGGTATGGTCTACTGTATTCGTTACTCCAGACTAGTGACGGCTAATTCGCTTTCTAATTTACAGCAAGCTCATCGCCCCAGATCGTGAAGCGCATTAATTGCTGTCATACACTGTTGCGTCACTGCTTCCAATTGTTCTTTATCAGTAGATAATGGAGTTTCAATGACTTCGCCAATCCGCACTGTGACAGGAACTGAACGTGGAACGATCACCCCTTTTTGCTCAATTGCCTGAGTCCCCCACAAACACACTGGCAAGATTGGTGCTTTTGCCTTGGCAGCAATCAATGCTGCACCGCGTTTTGGATCTGTGATCCGTCCGTCTGGAGTACGAGTTCCTTGTAGAAACACACCTATAGCCCAGCCCTCATCAAGATGCTTTAAAGCTTCCCGAATAGCAGTGCGATCGGCAGATCCCCGACTCACTGGATAAGCACCGTATAACTCAATAGCTTGTTTCAAAACTGGGATTTTGAATAATTCTTCCTTTGCCATATACGCTACTGGACGGCGTACACAATTAGAAACAAGCGGTGGGTCAAAGTTACTGGCGTGATTGCTCACTACCACCAGTGGTCCAGTTTTAGGAACGTTTTCCGCACCATAAATTTGCCCCCGAAGATAGGTGTGGAGTACAGGACTCACGACTGACCACTTAAAAGCGTGGTACAGCAATAAACTAATTAATGGTTCGCGGCTTGTGCCCACAACAGATAATTTAAAATAGACAGATATAAATTAGCATAACAAAAAGGTTTTTTGTTAGCCGATCCGCTCTTAATTCAAGCGATGTCTAATCAGTAGAGCTTACTGTCGTTGAGGAAGATTTGTTGCCTTAAAATCCGCGTCCTATTGCCAGTGATATTCAAATAACAATGCTACCCGATTTAAAGAAAGCTAAAACTTGATCAAGCAGGCAAATCAGCAGCACTGCGGACATTTTCTAAAATAAAATCCGGACAAGTGCGTTTTGCCAAACCAGTTAATACGTTACGAGGACCTATTTCCACAACTCGCTTTACGGCGTTTTCTGATAATGCTAGTGAAGTTTCTCGCCACCGTACAGGACTGCTAATTTGTTGTATCAATCGCTGCTTTAAAAGATTAGGATCAACAGTTGGAACAGGTTCGACATTGGACAATACTGGCACAAAAGCCTGCTGAAACTCGACAAGTTTTAGAGCCTCTTGAAACTCAGCTGCTGCATCTGCCATTAAAGGAGAGTGGAAAGCCCCTGAAACCTTTAAAGGAAGAGCACGCTTGGCTTTGACTTTGGACATGACCGTTTGTACCGCCTCTGGAGTTCCAGAAATTACAACCTGAGTGGGACTGTTATCATTTGCTAATACCACGTTTGGGATTTCCGCAATGACTTTGTCCAATTGTTCGCGATCGCAATCAATGAGAGCAGCCATCATCCCACCTGCAGCATTTTCCATCAAGGAAGCACGATGCTTCACTAGCTGCAAACCAGTAGACCAATCAAAGACCTTAGCAACGTAAAGAGCAGTGTATTCTCCTAGACTGTGACCTGCGACTAAATCTGGCTGTTCATGAACTCGCATCATATCAGCAAGAATGCTTTCTACTACATATAGACAGGGTTGAGTGTAGAGAGTGCGTGCTAATTCTTCATCATTTTGGCAAATTTCGCTGACAGACCAGCCTAAAATTTCCTCAGCTTGAGCCAACTTATCTTTGGCTAATGGTAGGTGTAGTAGATCTGTTCCCATTCCCTGCTGTTGAGAACCTTGTCCTGGAAATACCCATGCAGTTTTAGTCATTTGTTATTTGTTAGTAGCTAGTTGTTAGTCGATATAGGGGTTAGTTGTTAGTCACTCTTCAGTCATCAAATTAACAATTTACAACTAACAATTAACAATTAACAATCAACAAATTTCTACCTTCCCCATTGAAAAATGGCCGCTCCCCAAGTCAGCCCTGCGCCAAAACCTGATGCAGCAACAATATCGTTAGGTTTAATTTTTCCCTGGCGAACTGCTTCATCTAAGGCAAGGGGTATGGAAGCCGCAGAAGTATTGCCATATTCAGCTAGATTACTGATAACTTTATGTTCTGGAATATTCAAACGTTGGGCAACAGCATCAAGAATGCGCTGATTTGCTTGATGCAATATCAGCCAATCTATTTGATCGACAGTGAGGTTGGCGTGAAATAAAGCTTTGTCGATCACTTCTGGTACTTTTTGTACAGCAAAGCGATAGACTTCTTTACCGTTCATTGTAATTGGCTGGAAATTTCCTTTCCCAACATGAACACCAGGGAGAAGTTCTGTGGGTTCTGGAGTGCAAGCAAGGTTGAGGTATTTGTTTTGAGTGCCGTCGCTTTTGAGTTCAAATCCCAACAAGCGATCGCTCTCATTTGCCTGCAATACCACTGCCCCAGCGCCATCACCAAACAGTATACAAGTCCCTCTGTCTTGCCAATCTACCCAACGCGAAAGGACATCCGCCCCAATCATTAATACTTTTTTATACACCCCTGTTTTAATATACTGAGCAGCGGTCACTAATCCAAACACAAAGCCAGAACAAGCCGCAGTTAAATCGAAGGCGACAGCTTTGTGTGCGCCCAATTGAGCTTGAATTTGACATGCACTACCAAACATGTCATCAGGGGTAGAAGTTGCCAGTATAATCAGATCTAATTCTTGTGGTGAAATCCCTGAAGAAGCGATCGCCTTCTGACTGGCTAAAGTTGCAAGTCCGCTCAACGATTCGCTCTGATTGACTAACCGCCGTTGACGAATTCCTGTCCTTGTCGTAATCCACTCATCTGATGTATCCACCAGTTTAGTTAGTGCCTGATTATCTAGGAAAGTTGCTGGTAATGCGGAGCCACTTCCTGTAATTGCTATTCCTATATTTTGCACTGCTGCATCTCCCAAGCTATCAGCTATTAGTTAGTTGTTCAATGTCAAAAGTCCTTTGTCATTGGTTTAAAGTCGTTACAAATGACTAATGACTAATGACCAATGACTAATAACTGCTAACCGCTTTCACGCTGTATACTTTGATACTGGTACTGAATTCTCTGTAGCACCTGATGATCGACCGCTTCTTTAGCCAGGCGAATAGCATTAAAAATAGACGGTGCTTGAGAACTGCCGTGACTGATAATGCAAATTCCGGCAACACCTAAAAGTAAAGCACCACCGCGTTCTGCATGGTCAACTCGCTGCTTGAGCCGCCTCAGATTTGGTTTTAAAATCGCCGTGCCTATTTGACCGTGTAATCCTTGGGGTAACTCTTCTCGAATAAATTGCAGCAATACTTCTCCAACTGCTTCGGCAAATTTTAACAATACGTTGCCCACAAAGCCATCACAGACAATAACATCAAAGTGACCGGAAAGGACATCACGCCCTTCGGCATTACCAACAAAAGAAATTTGGGAATTTTCCCGCAGCATTTGGTGGGCTTGGACGGCCACATCGTTTCCTTTACGTTCTTCTTCACCAATATTCAACAAACCGACTTTGGGATCTTCTGTACCCAGTACGTACTGACTGTAAATTGACCCCATAACAGCGAATTGCTCTAAAAACTTAGGACGGCAGTCTACATTTGCGCCAACATCCAATATTAATACTGGCTTATTGGCTATTGTCGGGAAAACCGCACCAATTGCCGGACGGTCAATTCCCGGTATTCGTCCCAAACGCAGTAAAGCTGCTGCCATAGCTGCTCCCGAGTGACCTGCAGAAACTACTGCATCCGCCCGATTTTGCTTAACCAAATCTATTGCCACATTGATCGAAGCCTTAGGCTTGCGCTTAATAGCGCTTAAAGGCTCCTCATCCATTGCGATCGCATCCTCCGCAGGAACGATCTCCACCTGCTCCAAATTTGTTTTTGGCGGCAGTTGGCTTTCAATTGCTTGGGGATTACCAACTAATAAGACTTGAACACCCAATTCTTCTCGTGCTCGCAGTGCGCCAGCAACGATTTCATCGGGTGCGCGATCCCCTCCCATTGCATCAATTGCGATCCTCACGCAAGTCGATCCCATTGCTTAGAGCTTCTAGAAACCTTACAAATTTTACCAGATGCCTCGGATACCGTAGTAAATTATGAAGTGCCAAAACACGTCTATTACTAAAGCCTTAGGTTCTGCCAAGCCCAAGATAGCACGAATTTCCTCTGTAACTTACAATTGGACTTTGCTTATTGTGCTGACAAGAGCGAGAGTATGAGTATTTGCTATTAAGTGTTAAATTGCATTTTTTATGTTCTTATTAACACAAAAAAAAGATTAATGCCCAGACTATAGGGCGCTCTTAAACTGTCTATGTAGGCACCTAACATCCGTAAATCGCGACTCCGTATGAATTGTGGCGACTCGATCCGCTCCGCTCTATTTTGACGGAGTGGTAATTTATTTTTATGGATCTCTCTAATCAAGCGGATTTGCTAAAAAACAAAAAAGTTGCCTGATTTTACTGCCGGTTTTAGGAAGATATTGAATAGACATAAGTTAAGTCGGTACAAATAAAGCAAAAAGAGTGAGTCTAGCCATTCAAGCAGGAGGCCGTTTGCGTTAAGGTCGTCCTCTGTCGGTTTCCAGCCTGAAGGAAAGAGTATTTATTGATAATAGTTTCAGCCTTATTTACAAGTCGTAACATAGTTATGTTTATTTCCACTCACTTACTTAGCTCGTGATTTACCACAAAAATTTTGAGGGGTTTTACTGATTTTTAAAATTGTCAAAGTCCTTTTCAACTCCTCATTCCCTACCTTTACCAAAAATTGTTGATCTGGCGGACTACTAGTAAGTGGTGGCGGAAATAGATATTTCATTCATGCAAAGCTAGAAAGCCAAGCAATATTGGCTTTCCTCATGAGTGCGAGTGAGCGAATAAGTGCGAAGCCGTATTGGGTGTTAAGTTCTTTTAGTCAACAGGCACAAAAGTCAACTGTTAACCGTCAACTCATACAAGACAATCCTTCGCACTCTACTCTTTAGTCGAGGGATAATTTGATAGACAGTCTTTGGGTAGATGCAGTCAGCAAATTTTACCCACCGTCATCAATCAGTCAGCAGTATATTTGAATGCGCCACGGCTCCTCTTTAAGGACAGAATTTGGAGCATTTAGCAGTAACTTTTTAGTGGGTGTAATCGGAATATCATTGTCTAATCTTTTGAAGGACTATGACCTAATTGAAAACTAATGATTCTCTGCTTTTCGTGTTAAAACGATTAGACAGCCATCTTGATGTTTCTTGAAACCAATAAAGAACTTAGAATCGAGTGATCAGAACTCAGTCTAAGATTTGTAGAGCCTGGTTACGAGTACTTATGTGACAAGCTTCACCAATTCTTTTCCAACGAAGAGCGTTGGGCGCTCCGATTTACTGCTGTTCAGTTTAGAGGTATCGAATCGCCTCCTAATTACATTGTATGTTCTTCTTCAAAGGATTTTTATACTTGAAGCGCAGCTAGTACGTTCGTAATTGGGATATGCAATCTATTGAAATGGTGATGTGCTTTGTATTAAAGTAATTTTCTAGACTTAGATGAAAAGAGTATTTGATCTGATGTTAGCAGAAAGGTAAGCAGGAAGCCTTGTCATGTCGAAGTTTGATTCAACAAACAAGTGGTCGAATACTAAGTGTAATCAACACCAACAGGGTGCTATTAGCCTCATTGTACACACTGATTGCAGAGTGAGGAGTATGACCCATACTATAACTCTATTATCCATCCCACTTGTACAAGAAAAAATCAATCGATATCATAACTCGATACTTTGTGGTCGAGAGTATTTGCGCAATTTTACAGAAAATAAAGTAGCACATTCTACAGAGGAATGAAGCATGCTGGAATTATTGGGTTCAGGTTTGGTTTCGGTTTGGCTCCAAATGGTTGGGGTGCCAGTCAAGCCCTTAGATGCTTTAGATGTATTGGCATGGCAAAGTAGCCCTGGTTTGGTTCTTGCTGCCGATCCAAATCCAGCTGCGGCTACCACAGTTCAACAATATATACAGGAACTGCAAAAATTGAAACTGGTGAGTCGCGAGCAAACGGAGAGTCAAGGGGTGTGGATACAGTCCGGACCTATGCTAATGGCCAATCACGAAGGTACGACTCCTTTGCCTGCCGCCTCTTTAACTAAAATTGCCACTACCCTCGTGGCATTGAAAAATTTGGGACCAGATCACCAATTTCAAACCTTAGTAAGTGGCACAGGACCATTACAAAATGGTGTGTTGCAGGGAGATTTGGTGATTACAAGCGGTGGAGATCCTTTGTTTGTTTGGGAGGAAGCGATCGCCCTTGGCAACAGTCTCAACCAAATGGGTATCAAGCAGGTTAAGGGAAATTTGATAATTACTGGCAATTTTGCCATGAATTTTCAACGCAATCCGGTGCTAGCAGGTCAGATTCTCAAGCTTGCTTTGAACTCTGCTACTTGGAATCGTGCTGCCACTTTTGAGTACTCACTCATGCCCAAGGGAACTCCTAAGCCTCAAGTTATCATTGCAGGAAAAGTCAAAACCTCTGACGATTCTGTCGCTCAAAAAACCTTGCTATTACGTCACTACTCCTTACCCTTGAAGCAAATTATCAAGGAGATGAACGTTTTCAGCAATAATGACATAGCAGAAATGCTGGCTGAGGCTGTAGGAGGAGCAAGTGTCGTACAATCAACAGCCGCTCAGCTGGCTCAGGTACCTTCTTCAGAAATTCAGTTAATTAATGGTTCAGGACTTGGACCTGAAAATCGCATTTCTCCCAGAGCCATCTGTGCTTTATTAATGGCTGTTCAAAGGGAAGCCGTTGCCCATCAACTAGATCTGACTGACTTATTTCTTATGTCTGGGTTAGATCGTCGTGGGACGATACATGGCAGGCACATCCCTCTTGCCACTGTGGTCAAAACAGGGACACTCAGAGATGTCAGTTCATTAGCTGGAGTGATGCCTACACGCGATCGCGGCTTGGTTTGGTTTGCTATTCTTAACCGTGGTACAAATGTATCAGCTTTTCGCTCAGGGCAAGACCAATTGTTGCAACGTCTTTTGCAACAACTCCAGGTAGCCTCAGAGGTTCCCGCTGCCCTGATACCTCACTCCGACATCAACACTGTACCGCAATTAGGTGCGGTCAATCGTAATGAAATGGTTTATGGGGGATAGTGGATAGTTGATAGTTGGGAGTTGATGGGTGTTACATGATGTCCGTCAAATCACCCATACTGAAAGAAATCTCGCCCCTCGCCAAAAGCGGGGTGGGGTTCAGACAGAATTAAAGTTAATTTACCGGACATGATATTAATTGTTTATTGAATAAATA
>JAQYWN010000219.1 GCA_029379265.1 Rhizonema sp. NSF051 | reverse complement strand
TTTTCAATTTGTCCAAAATAAGAAATTTTCATCATGAATCTGGGTGAAGATGCTGTATCAGCACCAAAAAATTTGGAGACATTATGAGTGTTGAGCAAAAACGACGTGCCTTGATTACTGGAGCGAGCAGCGGAATTGGAAAAGCGACGGCGTTGGCGTTTGCTTCAGAGGGAATAGATGTCGCTTTGATAGGACGTTCTACCGAGAAGTTGACAGCAGTTTGTGAAGCCGCGCAGCAATTTGGGGTGGAAGCGAAAGCTTATTCAGTAGATCTCGCTTGTTTATCACAAGTCAAAGAGAAAATGCAAGCGATCACCCTTGATGGCGACATAGATATTCTAGTCAACAATGCTGGCATGGGTTACACGGCAATTTTGAGCGACACCCCGTTATCAGACTGGCAGCAGGTTATTGATTTAAATTTGACCAGCGTGTTCCAGTGCATTATGGGCATTTTACCAGGAATGCGTGTTCGCGGCACAGGTATAATTATTAACGTTGCTTCTATTGCTGGCAAGCAACCATTTCCTTGCTGGGGAGCCTACAGCGTCAGTAAAGCTGGTCTGATTGCTCTTTCTCAAACCCTCTCACAAGAGGAACGTATCCACGGCATTCGTGTGACTGTTCTTTGCCCTGGGTCAGTAAATACCGAACTGTGGGACACAGAAACAGTGAATTTGAACTTTGATCGCTCAAAGATGTTAACCCCAGAAATTGTAGCTCAATCAATTCTCTACACTGCTAAGTTGCCAAAACATGCAGTGATTGATGAAATGACTTTGATGCCCAGTGCGGGTACCCTCTAATTATTTTGGATTTCGGAGTCGCGATTTTTAGTTGTTGGTTGCCAAAAACTTATATTACAGCAATTTTCCATTCGCACTTTTCTCAATCCAAAGTCTAATATCTAAAATCTAAACTCTTTAAGCGAAAACTGACATCATGACTACTGCGAGTTCTAACGGTTCCAATTACTCTCAATCTCCTCTCATTCCCGATCTTACAGAAGCCATCAATACAAGACCCGATCGCAACACTCATTACGGACAGCTTCCCAAATTACATCCTCCAACAGAAGAGCAGATGAAGGAGCAAATGGAAGGGATGATGGACGCTGTGCGGACACTATTGGTAGGTGTCGGCGAAGATCCTGAACGTGAGGGACTTTTGAAAACACCCAAACGCGTAGCAACTGCAATGCAGTTTCTGACAAGTGGCTACAACCAGTCCTTAGAAGAAATTGTTAATGATGCCATCTTTGATGAAGGTCATAACGAGATGGTGTTGGTGCGGGATATAAATATTTTTAGTATGTGCGAACACCATATGTTGCCGTTTATGGGCAAAGCTCACGTTGCATACATCCCCAACCAAAAAGTCGTAGGACTCAGCAAACTTGCTCGCATTGTCGAAATGTATTCCCGTAGGTTGCAAGTCCAAGAAAGACTTACCCGTCAAATTGCTGAAGCAGTTCAAACCATTCTCGAACCACAAGGTGTCGCCGTTGTTCTGGAAGCTACTCATATGTGCATGGTCATGCGAGGTGTGCAAAAACCCGGCTCTTGGACTGTTACTAGCGCAATGTTAGGTATTTTTCATGACGAACACAAAACGCGCGAAGAATTTTTTAACTTGATTCGCCATCAGTCAACACTCTTTTAAGTCAGAAGAGGCGGGTTTAATCTATAAAACATCTTCGCTCATTACTCCTATCCTCTTAAACCCGCCCGTACACGACTGATAAATCAACTGTCAACTACCCTCTCCTTATTTTTTTAGGATTGGAGAATATGCTTGACAAATTCGATGGCTTTGAAATATCATTTATAAAGTAATGTAAATGAAATTGTAAAATACTTGTTTGTGCCAATTTCCTGTATTTTGGATTACGAAAAGCTACAGGATGGATAAAACTCTAACTGGAAAGTTCTACGATTCGTATTTACACAATTCTAAAAATTAACAAAATTGCCTGAAATCTCTATCTATCGATACCAGGGAGAGATGTAAGCATTTAGCAGCTAGCCATCAACTGTCCGAGTGACGCTTGGTCCTTTGAAGGGGGCAAGAAAAAGTATCATGCATGATTTCGCTAACGATCAATCTATATAACTCTGTCATATATTGAGTTGTGTCATTTACGTTTTAAGAATTCAATTCAATAGCTGAGTGAGTAGCGGCACTTCGGGCGCTCATATTGATGAACAGATGACAAGCAAAAGAAAGTTTATGAGTTTTTATGTAGATATATATCTTTTTTAAACTGGGCAAGTAAGTATCATTAAATATAAGTAAGTAAACCTTCATCTGTCCTTTGTCTAGTATGTTTAACAAATAACCAATTACAATTAATTGTACCAACCTACTTATTTGGTTTTGGAGCCAACTTTAGAGAAGATGTAACATCCGCCTCATTATGCAAATATGTCAAAATCCTAATTGCTCAAATCCCTTCAACTCATATAGCAATAGATTTTGCATTAGTTGCGGGCAAAGCAACTTTGACAACCTTCTGAGGAATCGCTTTCGCGCATTGAGATTATTAGGTTCAGGTGGGTTTAGCAGAACTTATGAAGCTCAAGACGTTGATAGACTAGATGCTCCTTGCGTCATTAAGCAATTTTTTCCGCAATTTCAAGGAACTTTTGAACGTACTAAAGCGGCAGAATTGTTTAAGGAAGAAGCTTTCCGGCTGTATGAACTTGGAGAGAATCATTCTTCGATTCCCAGATTGCTAGCTTATTTTGAACAAGGTTCAAGCTTATATTTAGTGCAAGAACTTATTCAGGGACAAACTCTGTTTAAAGAGTTTCAGCAGCAAGCTTTTAACGAAGAAAAAATTCGGCAACTGTTAGCTGATTTACTACCTATTATTGAATTCATTCACTTACGTAACGTTATCCACCGGGATATAAAACCGGAAAATATTATTCGCCGTCAAAATGATAACAAACTTGTTTTAATTGACTTCGGTGGAGCCAAACAGATTACGCAAACCAGTTTAGCCAGACAAGCTACGGTTATTTATACAATTGGTTATGCCCCCTCCGAACAAATGGCTGGATTTGCATGTCACGCAAGCGATCTATATGCTTTGGGTGTAACTTGTGTGCGACTTTTAACTCAATGTTTACCAATTCAAGATTATAAAGGACAAATTCATGATCGTCTTTACGATCCGATGAGTGGTTTGTGGTTGTGGCGAGAACTTTTAGAGGAAAAAGGTTTGACGGTGAGTTTTGCTTTGGGACAAGTTCTTGACAAATTGCTCAAACATTTGGCTACAGATAGGTATCAAACAGCAGCAGCAGTTCTCAAAGACTTGCATTCTGTACCTTTAAAGCTGAGGCAACCAGAAATGCTAACTCAAGCACAAAACGCGATCGCAGAATTTCCCAACCAGCAAACCTTTGAATTTAACGTGGTGACAGTAGATGCAAGGGGTGAAGAAATAAGCAATAACCATCAAGCAGCACAATTATATACAGAAGATTTGGGTAACGGAGTCATGCTGGAAATGGTGGCAATCCCAGGAGGCACTTTTACGATGGGTTCGCCTGAGGATGAAGGGGATGCTGATGAACGTCCACAACACAAAGTTATCGTTAAACCCTTTTTTATGGGACGATTTCCTGTAACGCAGCGAGAGTGGAGATCTGTAGCCGCTTTACCTAAAGTCAAACAATCCTTGAATCCAAATCCATCTAAATTCAAAGGAATCAATCGCCCTGTGGAAAATGTCTCTTGGCACGAAGCTGTAGAATTTTGTGCCAGACTACAGGAGAAAACGAAACGATGCTATCGTTTACCGAGTGAAGCTGAATGGGAATATGCTTGTCGCGCCGGAACGACGACACCCTTCCATTTTGGTGAAACGATTAACACTGACTTAGTCAACTGTAGCAATAGCGATACTGAAGCTTTTGAACCAAGAAGCAAATACCGAAAAGAAACTACATCAGTCGGTAATTATCAGGTAGCAAATGCCTTTGGATTGTATGATATGCACGGGCTAGTCTGGGAATGGTGTGCTGATCCTTGGCACAAAAATTACGACGGAGCACCGCGAGATGGAACCGTTTGGGAAGTTGGTGGCGATCTCAATCGTCGAGTGCTGCGCGGTGGTTCTTGGAGTTTTATTCCTCAGCTTTGCCGCAGTGCCAGTCGCAGCTGGAACGAACCAGATGGAGGAATGAGGATCTGCGGTTTTCGGGTTGTCGCGATTTAGTTTGTGCCTAATGGGAAATGGGTAACGGTAACAAAATGTTCTGCCTGATGACAACGAATAACCTACTGCGCTCCCGCCGACAGATTAACCACGCGTGGACATTTTATTTTTTGGATCTCCCTAAGGACTATAGCAGCCTACATCCGCGACAGAACAGCGACCTTAGATAGCTTGTCTTGATCCAGCCCTTGGAGTTCGTTCAGATGTAGCCAGCCTTCCTTAACCAATCCAGCAAAGACAAAGAGAAGAACCGAGTATTGGTAGTCGTACTTCCCCTCAATGTCATGCCTTTTAGCACTCAAGAAATCGTGTAACCGCCAGAGTTCGCCCACGTCCACGAGCTTATTTGCCTGTTCTTGAACTTGTTTAAGCAAAGTCTCAATTTCTCGTTCGTAGGCTTTATCAAAGGCAGTTCGAGCTATCTTCTTCTCGATGTCCGTCCACTCAACTTCACTTGCTTGCATGGTTCAACTTGAAATTTGTGCGTTAGTTATTTAGTTAGGATTGTTCCTTGTGCTTAGAGTCATTAAGCGCTCTAGGTTAAAAGAGTGATCCCTATGATTTCGGCGATTTACTAGTCAAAGCGCGTTTCCCTAGTAGGGGAGATCCATAAAAATAAATATTCGTGCCGTTCATTACAAATCTAAGCGTCTAAGCGTCGTAGTCACGAAGTCTGCCGGGGGAAGCGTCCCCCGGCGAGCTTCAAAGCAAAGCTCTCTTGACGTCAGCAACCGCCCCCAAGACTTCGCGCTTGGGTTCAGACATACGGCAGGATATTTATTTACTGGCCAGTACCTAGTTCATCAACCCAAAAATGTCAAGAAAGCGAACTACTAGCGAACTAGGTTCAGAAGTTCTTTGGGAGAAGCTAACAAGTCAATGGCTACGAAAAAGATATTGCCTTGCGGGTTGAGCAAGAACCGCCAAGCCATGTTCATACCCACTGCTGCGCCAAACCAAGGGGTCTGAACCTTGCCTGTGACTTTTACCTGAGTATAGCCATCGTCTGTGGGTTCAGCGACACCGCGTTCTGGGAGCAATCTGAGGTTCTGACATTCTTCCCGGAAGAACCGCAAGATGGCATCTTTGCCGACGATCGGTCTCTGGAAAGGAGGCTGCAAAGCACCGTCTGCCACGAACAGCTTGATCAGTTCATCAAAGTCATTTGCATTCAATAGGTTCATATAGTTCAACACCGTTGGGTTGTCGAGACCTTCAATGGTGACTTGAGTGCGCTGAGACTCTTCTTTAGGCGCGACTACAGGTTCAGAAATTCTGGTGTAGCTGCCTAGTTTACCTGCATCAAATCCCATGTCTACAACGGAGTTCCGCAAGACAGTAATCTGTTGTCCTTGATCCAAGCCTTTGAGAGTTTCCAATACGGCATTAGCGTTAGCTGATAGCTTATAGCCAGAAGGAATTGGCGCAACAATTCCTTGCTCCATCCATTCCCCAAGCTGATTCCAGAAACCTAGCTTAATATTAGGCGACCAAGTAGCATAAGTACGGCAAATGGTTGTATCTGCGTGGTTTGCTAGATCGGACATCACCTGACTTTGCTCAGGAAATGGCATACGCTTAATTTCGTTCAGGACTGCTTCTGCAAACTGCATACTGGCTGCACCAGGAGCGGCAACAGTCACGGTTTTGCCCATCTCCAAGAAAGCGAACCATGTCCATGCCAGTTGATCTTCGGCGCTGAGTTGGTTGAATCGAGCGGTTAGAGCTGGCACGACGTCAGCTGAGAGTGTGTTGGGGAAAATACCACGGGCGGAGTCGATAGTAATTGCCATAGAAAGGACTACCTCACTAAGTATTCAACGGTTAATAAAAGACCTTATCAGACAGTGACCAAGATCGAGAACCGATCTTGACAAGCTCGACTATTAAGCTTTTGGCAAAGGTGTTTGCTAAACGGCGATCGCCGAAGGCAATGGCTGTGCCATCACCAACAACATAGTTGTCTATGTTTATAGCAGCCAATTTACAAGTAGTCTAGGAGACTATGTTAAGTAAAGTAACATTTTCCTTAATTTTTGTAAACATTTATAAACAAAATAGTGAAATTTCTATCAATAGTGTTACGCAATAAAGAACAATCTATTTAAAAAGTCAGATCATGTCCGTTAAATCACGCATAAGAAAATAACCCCTCCTCGCAAGCGAGGAGGGGAGTGAGGTTGAGACGAGATTAAGGTTAATTTACCGGACATCATCTTAGAGCATTAGCGAAAAATAAGCCTGCGGACGCAGGCTCATTTTATCTATTTAGCCACAGCATTGGCTGCGAGCAATTTAAATGGAAGTCTAAACCAGTTTTAAATCTGGATACTCTGCGAACAAATCATCAGTTGTGAAGGTGTCGCCTTCAGCTTGCGGAGTCCAAAGAACTTCTATGGCAAGCAGTTTATCGCTCGGTAGACTGCCAGATGCGTCAACTGGTAGAAGCATTACGTGTAGCTAACCAACGCTCAAACGATCGCTGGCTTTCACCACTCTGTCTACCTGCCAACAACCCCTCAACTCCAATAGGCTCGTCAATATCTGCCCACTCAATTGCATAGCCATCTCCCAGGAGCTGCCAGTTTTGCCGTTCTTTAGCAGAAGCGTGCATTAAACGAGGATACCACGTTAAAGGAATACTGAGGCTGCGACCGTCAGCTAGGTCTACAATCAGTTTCTGTGTAGAGACGGTAACTTGATTTGCAATTGGTTCTGTTTCAAGTGTCAAAGTAGTCATGCCACGCATACAGCAACACTGTTTGATATTCTTCTACTAGCCTAGCAAGTTGATTTAACTCGTGTTCCTTCAAACCTCGGTTTTTCTCCAAGGAGATGGGAGCGAGCCAAAATTTAGCAATTTGCTTATCCCGCTTGACATGAATATGGGGAGGCTCACCGCTTCTAAAAACTTATGCATATCTAGGCAATAGCCAGCAACTATGGGTAAGTCCAACTCTACGGTATAAGTTTGCTCAATTTCGTTGTGTCTTTTGACTTGGTTCCATCGCTTCGTAACTCCGGTTCCGTGACCACTAATTCTCACTTAGAGATCCTGAAATGATTTTCAGTACGAGACTTAAAGTTTATTTAATTTGTAGAACTAGTTCGTAGTACGTATCTTTTAGATTTCACACCTAACTGAGCGTTGCTATCTTACACTAGTCAAGCATAATGCAATTCTAACATAATTAAATAAAAGTTCAGCAAAATCCTTAGCAATGCATAGATATGCAGAGAAATTAATTTACAGCTTCAAGCCCCGATCTGAGCTAAAGAAGATGAAACTGTAAGGACCAACCTGAAGAACCGTGGGCATTAGCGGATGTGACTTTAGGCTTGTCATCAAGTATGAGACACCCTCCGAAACCTGTCAACATTGATTGTAGTACTGGAGGTTTGTTATCCCGCTACATATTTTAGACTTCTGCTGACGTAACACTAGACTACAGTCCCCTTACTATTAATGTAAGCGTTCTCAGTAAACAAAGGCACACAATCGCTAACATTGAAAGCTGCTGCTAATTCAACGTCTAACTCAAAACCTTTGGCAATCAATTCTTTTCCTGAACTACATTTTTTTAAGTACGCAAGCAAATCTTTTTTAAACGTATGAAATGTTGCTACAGCCGTTTCTGCTTCAGGAGATAAACTTCCATTTAAGAAACTGAGAATTGCCCCAGCACCAATTAAATCTTCCCAAGCTGGTCTTAGGGTATCATCTTCCCACTTTTCACCTGCGGGAATGACTGCAATTCTAGATCCATATCTTTGCACAAATTGTGCCACAGCTTTAGAGTTTCGTAAGCTACCAGCTATAGTCGGAGTTTTACCAGTCAGCAAAGTCAACGAAGAACCATTGGGAGATGGCACAACAAGCTTAGTCCCTTCAGCAATTTTAGTTAAAGATGCAGGAGAAAGTGAATAGCCTTCTTTAGACAAACGACCTCTTGATAATTCTGCTTGCACAGATTTTGCATATTCAACGGCAGTATCATCTCTCCATCGGTATGGATAAATAATTGCACCATTGTTTGTCGCAATTTCTACAGAAGTTGAGAAAGATATAGCAATCCTATTTGAGTTGTGAAAATCTCCAGAAGTTCAAAGCACCTCTTTATAAGGCTTTCAACCTTTTTTGTTTTTCCCAAATGATTTAGGATTGCTATAGAATATCGACTATAACAATGACATCACTAATGGGTGCGAGTTGAGCAACACCTTGTATACCCCACTCACAACGTAGGTCAAATTCTGCTTGGTCGTAAATCATTGCTGATAGCAGCCAATTTATACGTAGTCTAGGAGAATACGTTCAGTAACGTAACATTTGTTTAACTTTTTGTAAATATTTATAAACAAAATAGTGGAATTTCTATCAATAGTGTTGGGCAATAAAGAACGGTTTATTTACCAAGTCATATCATGTCCGTTAAATCACCTATAATAAAATAACCCAACTCCGCAAGTGGAGAGGAGAAACAAAGCATAGCGAGGAGGGGGGTGAGGTTCAGACATGATTCAGGTTAATTTACCGGACATCATCTTAGATCATTAGCAAAAAATGAGCCTGCGGAAGCAGGCTCATTTTTTCTAGTTAGCCACAGCATTGGCTGCGAGCAATTTTAATGGAAGTCTAAACCAGTTTTAAATCTGGATACTCTGCGAACAAATCATCAGTTGTGAGGGTGTCGCCTTCAGCTTGCGGAGTCCAGAGAACTTCTATGGCAAGCAGTTTATCGCTCGGTAGACTACCAATTTGACGTAAAGCTTGACGCAAGTCATCAGCGCTATTAACAGCAGAAATCTGGAACTTACCCAACGTCGCCGCCAATAAAGTCACGATAATGTATTCTCCAGGTCCTTCACTTATGAGACTGGTTGGATTATCGATTTCAGCAGGTAAAGCATCTTTGGGCGTGCTTCCTTTGAGCTGGTTATTCACATTAGAAAGAGTTTCTTCAGAGAATTTACTACGTTCTGCGAGCGCGAGACGATTAAATTCGGCTTCTGCTGAATTTAATCGGGCTTCTTTGGTACCACCACCTGCATAAACCCAGTACTCAGGATGGCGTAGCAAGGCAAGACTAGCTTCTTGCAAAATTTCTGTTCTGCCTTGTGGTGAGTTAGTATCAGCAACTTCGGCAATACGGTTAAGTTCGCCTTGTAAACCACGGGCACTTGCTAACATACCTACTTGCAAACGAGTTACGGAAACACTCGGATTGCTACTTACGGTTCCTTCTTCTGTTTCACCACTTGTGGCGCGACGAAAAGCTTGCATCAGGAAGTTCGCGATCGCAATGAAAATAAAGATACTAAAAAGTGTACCAAACCCTCCACCAAAGCCGAAGAAGGGAATCAGGAAAGGAAAGCCAAAACCTCCACCACCCGGATAGTATCCACCACCGGGATAATACCCACCGCCAGGGGCGTAAGAGCGAGGCGGCGCGTAGGTACGGCTACTGGGAGCTCTGAAGGAACCACCGCCGATCCGACCCCCACTGCGAGCGGCTAATGCACCATCAGCATGACCAAGTGTCAATCCAAACACAAGGCTCAGGATGAGCAGAGATTTACAAAACGGTTTAATGGCTCGTTGTAGTTTGTGACGCATAAGACAGTCGCTTGAAAAACGATATTAGTTGGCTTGGTTTGTGACGCCAGTCAATAGCGCTACAGAGTAGTTGATTGACGGTAGCTTTTCATATCAGCTACATTTCCAATCTACCGTTTCTTATGCTGGATATACAGTCATCTGAGGGCGGATTTTACGCTTAGATAACCCTACTGCTTTGTTTGAAAATAGAGGAGCCGAGGGAGATAAAAAACTGATTGATCTTTCTTTCCATGCCTACGCCAGCCTCCTTCATGCACTCTGATACATATTTGTGGCATTTTGGCATAACATTTTGATGCCAGACAGCTAGGCTACTAAATAGCCGCCATACTTAGTCAATCCTGTGTCCTCCATAATAAAATCCTATATGGTGCGTAAGTGTCTATCTGAGTGTTTTAATTTTTACTAACAATCAAACTTAAAGTATCGCACCATTTCCGGTGGTGTGTTAATGCAATGTAACATACCATACATATTTAAGATTCACTTTATCAATCAACTCTAAATATCCAGCTATCAACACTTCAAAAGTAAGTTTTTAAGTATCATCTTGTCTACCTTAAAAC
>JAQYWN010000218.1 GCA_029379265.1 Rhizonema sp. NSF051 | reverse complement strand
ATCTATCATAAGATAGGTTATAGATTTTGGATGAGAAGATTGTATAAAAACGGTGTATTGCTATAATCTGTTGTCTATAAGACAGTAAATCGGGGAAGGTTTTCGACAGTTATCAGGATAAGCTTGTTGCTGTTGTAGCTAAAGATGCACATTAGAAGGAACATCAAATTTTTCTGCCATTTCCTGATCAAGGTTGCCAAAGACGTAGCTTAACAACATATCAAGTTCATGCAGCAAATAACCTCAACAGAATTTAAGTCAGAACTTTTAACAGAAGCACGAGCTAGCCTGGGATTGGCGGCTCCCTTAGCATTTGCTCAACTAGCTCAAAGTGCCATCCCTGTTGTGAGTTCGGTAATGATGGGCTTACTTGGCACTCAAAATCTAGCGGCTGGTGCTTTGGGTGCAATTACCTTTATTGCCCTGTTATCTGCTTGCGTTGGTATTCTTTCAGCAGGAGGAGGAGCATTGGCTGCCGAGGCATTTGGAGCCAAGGACATAGATCGAGTCAGCCGTATTACAGGTCAGGGGCTGTGGCTGGCGGCTGCTATGTCCTTACCTTCAATGTTTCTGTTATGGAACTGTGACTCTATTTTGCCTTTATTAGGTCAGGAAGAAAGCAATGTGGTCTTGACAGGAAGCTATTTACATGCACTAGTATGGGGATTACCTGCTGCGCTCGGCTTTTTATATTTAAAAGAAGTTGCCGCTGCCATCAATTTCCCTCAATTTGGCACTGTAATTATAGTTGTCTCTTTACTCTTAAATGGACCTGCCAGTTACGTACTGATGTTCGGCTTCCTAGGTTTTCCTGCCCTTGGGTTAGCTGGGATCGGCTGGGGAACTACCCTCATTTATTGGGTGAGTTTCTTAGCATCAATTAGTATGATTTACTTCCATCCCAAGAGTAGGGATTACAAGCTTTTTCGCTCTGTGCATCAGTTTGACAAAGAGATATTTATCAAAATTATCCAGATCGGATGGCCGATGGGAATCGAGTCGGGAATGGTTATGGGGCAGTTCACCATCATGGCTTGGCTGATGGGAAAGTTGGGGACAGCCACTTTAGCAGGTCATGAAATTGCTAGCCAAACATCAGATATTTTTTTGACAGTTCCCATAGGAATTTCTTATGCAGCTATGACGAGAGTAGGTCAGATGATGGGAGAGAAGAATCATGAGAGGGCAATCAAGACAGTCTTTGTCAATCTTGCCTTTAGCCTACTGTTTGCGTTGTTTATAGCGCTTGGTTTTGAGTTTTTTTCCTCAAGCCTTGCGGCTCTTTATTTGGACATTGATAATCCTGATAATGCCGTGGCAATTATTCAAGCAATTTCTTTCCTTAAATTAGCAGGAATAAGTATAATTTTTTACAGTATTCGATTCGTTGGGTTAGGAGCTTTGCTGGGATTGCAGGATACCCGTGTGCCTATGCTGATTAACATATTAATTTTCTGGGGCGTTGGGATGGGCGGCGGTTATTTCATGGCAATAACTTTAGGATGGGGAGGAATTGGTTTATGGTATGGTATAACTTTAGCTCCGGCAATTTCGGGCATAATTTTAATCATACGGTTTTATCTGGTGAATTTAGGCAAGATTGACGATAGTGAAAAGGCAACAGAACACTCACGCTGTGTTATATTTCCCAAAGAGGAAAAATTATGAATGTAGATACACCCGAAAACATCCATAGCAGTTGTAATCAACAAAAATATCAGTGTATCCACCAGCTATTTGAAGCACATGTGGATCTGAACGGTAATGCTGTGGCAGTGGTGTATGAACATGAGAGCCTCACCTATCACCAGTTGAACAGTCGTGCCAACTTCCTAGCTCACTACCTACAGGCATTGGGCGTTGGTCCAGAGGTATTGGTAGGCATCTGTATGGATCGCTCCCTAGAAATGGTGGTGGGGCTGTTGGGCATTCTCAAGGCGGGAGGAGCCTATGTGCCGCTTGATCCTGCTTACCCAACCGAGCGATTGGCGTTTATGCTGGAAGACACTCAAATATCAGTGCTGCTAACCCAAGCGCGGTTAGTCGAGTCTCTTCCTCCCCACCAAGCGCAGGTTGTCTGCCTTGACACACAATGGGAAGAGATAGCTTTCCACAGTGAGGAGAACCCCATCAGTGCGGTAACCTCTGATAACCTAGCCTACGTAATCTATACTTCCGGCTCCACAGGTAGACCTAAGGGGGTGGCAATGAGTCACCGTCCCTTATCTAATCTAATTATTTGGCAACTGGAAAGCTCAACACTGCCCATAGGAGCAAGAACTCTGCAATTTGCTCCTGTGAGTTTCGATGTTTGCTTTCAAGAAATTTTCTCTACTTGGTGTTCAGGCGGAACGCTAGTTTTAATAACAGAGCAAGTGCGCGTCGATGCTTTGTTGTTGTTGCATTTTCTCACAGATCAAGAAATCAACAGACTCTTCCTTCCCTTTGCCGCCCTTCAACAGCTGGCGTCAGTAGCTGATGCTCACAGAACAGTTGTGCCGACGCTGCGTGAGATTATTACTGCTGGCGAACAGTTGCAGATAACCAGACAAATTGCCAACTGGTTGACAAAACTACAAAATTGCACTCTACACAATCAATATGGACCGTCAGAAAGCCACGTTGTGACAGCTTTCACTCTTACTGGTTCGCCCTCAGATTGGGCTGCACTTCCTCCCATTGGTCGCCCCATTTCTAACACACAGATCTATCTGCTGGATTCCCAGATGCAGCGAGTTCCCTCTGCCGTTCCTGGAGAACTGTACATTGGTGGTATTGCTCTGGCACGGAGCTACTTTAAACGACCCGATTTAACTACCGAGCGATTTATTCCCAACCCCTTTAGCTCCTCATCAGAAGCACGTTTGTATAAAACTGGCGATTTAGCTCGTTACTTACCAGATGGGCAGATTGAGTTTCTTGGTCGAAGTGACGACCAGGTAAAGATACGTGGCTTCCGCATTGAGTTGGGAGAAATTGAGGTGGCGATCGCGGCATATCCAGTCGTTCGACAAGCTGTAGTCGTAGCGAGGGAGGTTGTACCCGGTGAAAAACGCCTGGTAGCCTACATCGTACCGACTTCTAAAAAAAGCCCTCCTGATGAGCAGAGCAAACAAGCCCAATTGCAAACTGAACAGATATCGCAACAGCAAAACTTGAGCAGTCAACTGGTGCCGCAGCTGCGGAGTTATCTTAAAGCACGTCTGCCAGATTACATGTTACCCAGTGCCTTTGTGGTACTGGAGGCTTTCCCCGTAACCAAGAGCGGGAAGGTAGATCGCCGTGCCTTGCCAGAGCCACAAAGGTCTAGACCTGAGTTGGAAACTGTTTTAGTTAGGCCTCAATCCGATGCCGAGCAACTGATTGCTAAGGTTTGGCTTGAATTGCTGCAATTAGAGGGTGTGGGAATTCATGATAACTTTTTTGACTTAGGTGGTAATTCTCTACTCCTGAATCAGATCTCTCACAAATTAGCAGAAATCTTTGGAGTAAAACTGTCAATTGTCGAGATGTTTCAATACCCTACTATATATAGTTTGGCTCAACGCTTAAGTCAGACTAACAAAAAATCTCCAGTTGTCACTACCCACAAACCTAGCAGCCGAATTAGCCGTCAGTTTGACCAAATCAGAGAATCAAATATCGCCATTATCGGTATGTCAAGCCGCTTCCCAGGAGCCAAGGATATCGAGGCATTTTGGCAAAACCTGCTCCAGGGAGTGGAATCTATTTCCTTTTTTTCTGATCGGGAATTGTCGCAAAGCGACCAAACCTTGCTCTCTAATCTTAACTACGTGAAAGCCGGTGCCGTTTTGCCAAATATCGAAGAGTTTGACGCTTCCTTCTTCGGCTACAGCACCAAAGAAGCCGAAATTATGGATCCGCAACAGCGGATTTTCTTGGAATGTGCCTGGGAAGCCCTTGAGAGTGCTGGCTACAATCCAGAAACTTATGAGGGGTTGATCGGAGTTTACGCAGGTTCAGGTATGAACACTTACCTGATTAATAACGTTCATCCCAACCAGGGCTTCTCTTCTAATCGCACCTTCTTAGTATCAGCCAACGATTTACAGGTAAGACTTAGCAATGGAAATGATTATCTACCCACACGGGTTTCTTACAAACTGAATTTAACTGGACCAAGTGTTAATATTCAAACGGCTTGTTCAACTGCGCTAGTAGCGGTTCACATGGCTTGCCAGAGTTTGCTCAATGGTGAATGCGATATGGCTCTAGCAGGAGGCATTGCCGTCGGCGTTCCCCAAAAGGTAGGGTATCTGTACCAAGAGGATATGATTTGGTCAAACGACGGACACTGTCGAGCCTTTGATGAAAAAGCCAGTGGAACTGTGTTCGGCAACGGCGGTGGCATTGTGGTCTTGAAGTTGCTAGAGGCAGCGATCGCCGACGGAGACTGCATCCATGCTGTCATCAAAGGGTCAGCCGTCAACAACGATGGTGCAGCGAAGGTGGGTTATACAGCTCCAAGTGTACAAGGTCAAGCCGCCGTCATCTCTGAGGCTCTGGCGATCGCACAAATTGACCCAAGCACAGTCACCTATGTAGAAACCCACGGAACAGCTACCCGCCTCGGAGACCCCATTGAAATTGCAGCGCTGACCCAAGCCTTTGGGCAGAGTACCGAGAAAATCGGTTTTTGTGCGATTGGCTCGGTCAAAACCAATATCGGACATATCGCTGAAGCGGCTGGGATCGCAGGTTTGATTAAGACAGTGCTGGCACTAAAACACAAATGCATACCACAAAGTCTGCACTTTAGTCAACCCAATCCCAATATTGATTTTGCCAACAGCCCTTTTTACGTTAATACGACCCTTTCTGAATGGAAAGCGAATGGAACTCCCAGACGTGCTGGAGTAAGTGCTTTTGGGATGGGGGGAACCAATTGTCATGTAGTTTTGGAAGAAGCCCCAGAACAAGTTAAAAGTCAAAAGTCAAAAGTCAAAAATGACCGAACGTTGCATATTTTGACATTATCGGCAAAGTCCCAGAAGGCTCTGGAGGAGTTGGCACAGAATTATGTAGTTTATCTCAAGTCCAATGCAGATGCCTCCCTGGCAGATATTTGTTTCACAGCTAACGCAGGGCGCAAGCACTTTAACCATCGTTTGGCAGTCACGGCTGAATCTCTTGAGCAGGTGGGAGAGCAACTAAGAACTTTTGGGCAACAGACGACTCCTGTATCGAATAGTCAAACGAATTGCCCGCAGCCAAGAGTATCAAGGGTAACCTCGTCAGTCGGTGCGATCGCGCTAGCGGCGGTCGGAGAGCGCATCGCTTTCCTTTTCACGGGTCAAGGGTCGCAGTACGTAAAAATGGGACGCCAACTCTACGAACAAGCGCCCATATTCCGAGACACTGTTGACCTCTGCAATGAAATTCTCCGGCCATTACTGGAATTGCCCCTGCTTGAGGTTCTATATCCCGAAGAGGTAGAGAATCTCCCATACATGATCGACGAAACTGCCTATACCCAACCCGCTTTATTTGCCTTAGAATATGCTCTGTTCCAGTTATGGAAATCTTGGGGTATAGAACCTGACATCGTCATGGGTCATAGTGTTGGGGAATACGTAGCTGCCTGTGTTGCCGGAGTTTTTAGTTTGTCAGATGGCTTGAAACTCATTGCCGAGCGGGGACGTTTAATGCAAACGCTGGCTACTGATGGGGAGATGGTAGCCCTACATATCTCCGAAGCACAAGCAAAGGAAGTCATTCAATGCTATGAAGAAGTCTCAATTGCTGCTATTAATGGCCAACAGAGCATTGTCATTTCCGGTGGCCGCGAAGCGATTAATGCCATCTGTAACAAGCTGGAGGCATCAGGAGTCAGAACGAAAAAATTAAATGTCTCTCATGCTTTTCACTCACCTTTAATGCAGCCAATGTTGTCTGCTTTTGAGCAGGTTGCCCGACAAGTAAGCTTTTCTGAACCACAGATTAAGTTGATTTCCAACATTACAGGCGAACTGGCAACTTCGGAAGTAGCAACTCCGGAATATTGGTGTAGTCACATCCAAAAGCCCGTCAGATTTGCCACAAGTGTGGAAACTCTTGATCGCTTAGGTGTAGAAACGTTAGTAGAAATTGGTCCGAAACCAATTTTATTAGGAATGGGTCGCTCTTGCCTGCCTGATAGTCAAAAACTTTGGCTCCCCAGTTTGCGTCCAGAGCGAAACGACTGGGATATGATGTTAACCAGTTTGGCAGAACTTTACTTGCAAGGAGTCTCCGTAAACTGGTTTGGCTTTGACCAAGACTATTCACGGCGTCGCCTGCCATTGCCAACGTATCCCTTCCAGCGACAGCGCTATTGGATAGAAGCAGCTAAGGGATATGCCACTAGAGCATTCCCAAAAAATGGTGTTGGCAACCAAAAGCTTCATCCTCTATTAGGGGAACAGTTGTATTTAGCTGGAACACAAGAAATTCGTTTCCAATCCCAAATCAGCTCGGACTCCCCATTCTGGTTGAGAGATCATTGTCTTTTTGGGACAACGATTTTGCCAGGAACAGCTTACTTGGAAATGGCGTTAGCAGCAGGATCTGTGATTGCATCTGACAATCTTTCGCTGGAGAATGTTGTCTTACAGCAGGCTCTGATTTTGCCAGAGAATGAAGTGAAAACCGTTCAAGTAATTTTGACGCCACACTCAGCTGATGTCTATTCCTTCCAAATTTATAGCCTCGTACCTTCAAATGAGGAAAATAATGAAAAGCCATCCTGGATGCTGCATACTTCAGGCAAGCTACTCACTAAACAAAAAGAGTTGGTAGAAAAACGAGTAGATTTGGCGGCAATAAAAGCTCAATCTACTCAAGAAATGCCAATCGTTGAGCTGTACCAACGCTTTCAAGAGCAGGACCTCAATTATGGTTCCAGCTTCCGGGGGATGGAACAACTCTGTTACCATGAAAAAGCAGCTTTGGGCAAAATAAAGCTGGCGGAGGAATTGGTTTGGGAAATAGCAGACTATCAGCTACACCCAGTCTTGTTGGACATTGCCTTACAGGTAATGGAAGCGATCTCCCCTAGCGAAGGAAAACAAATCAGCTATGTGCCAGTGGGTTTAGAGCGATTGCTTGTTTGCAAAGGGCGTCTGCAAGAGGTTTGTCGCCCTAACGTTTCTATGTGGAGTTATGCCCAATTGCGGAAAGTAGAGGGCTTGCAACAACAAAAGCTCCTGAGCGCAGATATCAAGCTGTTCACTGATTCTGGGGATCTAATTGCTGTTTTAGAAGGCGTGCAACTTAAAGCTGTTCGTCGTGAAGGTATGTTGGGCATCCCACAAGAATCCTGGAAGAATTGGCTTTATGAGGTGGAATGGTTACCCCAGGTGCGTAAAAACCTACCACCTGGAGGTATACAAACTAAGACAGAGCTACGCACAACAAAAAACTGGCTAATTTTGGCTGATAGTCAAGGAGTCGGTCAGCAATTAGGTGTACACCTGCGAGATATTGGAGATAATTGTACTATCATATTCCCAGCTTCCGAGTACGAACAGATAGCTGAGCAAGAATTCAGGATAGACCCAGTTAATTCCGAACACTTTCAGCAGCTATGTAAAGCTGTTCACAATGTACACTGTGTGGTAAACTGCTGGAGTTTAGATGCACCACCAACCCAAACAGCAGTAGACGTGGAGGTGGCAGCAACAATCAGTTGCGGCAGCACATTGTACTTACTGCAAGCGATGATTAAGAATTATTGTGAGCCTCCTTCAATGTGGTTAGTAACTCAAGGAGCGCAAGCTGTAGGGGTAGCATCTGGCGTACCCGGTTTATCTCAATCTCCTTTATGGGGTATGGGGCAAGTCATTGCTTTGGAACACCCCGAATTTAAATGTGTGCTCGTGGATTTAGATCCGAATGCGACAGACGCTCCTCGGGTGATTCTGGAAGAAATAAGTTCACAAACTTCAGAGGGTCAAGTCGCTTTTCGTGACGGGACACGTTATGTGGCGCGGCTAGTAAGTAGCCAACCTGTAGATAGCTGGCAGCGAACAGAGTCGTTCCGTCTAGATATATCCTCTCGAGGAATACTGGATAATTTGCAACTGGTGCCGACGAACCGCCGTCAACCGGATGTTGGGGAGGTAGAAATTCGGGTATTTGCGACAGGGTTAAATTTTATAGATGTCTTGGACGCTCTGGGGGCGTTGCCGTTTGAGCGAGATAGTGAGTTTGGTGTTGAGTGTGCTGGTGAAATAGTCGCCATTGGGAAAGGGGTAGAAGATTATCGGGTAGGTGATGCTGTGATGGCGATCGCCTTTGGCAGCTTCAGTAAGCACGTCACTGTAAAGTCTGACCTAGTGGCACCTATACCCAATGGTCTAAGTTTTGAGGAAGCTGCTGCCATTCCCGTCAATTTTGTTACCGCCTACTATGCTTTACACCAAATAGCCAACATCACTGCCAAAGACAAAGTGTTAATCCATGCGGCAGCAGGAGGAACTGGAATGGCAGCCGTGAAACTGGCAGCAACACTTGGAGCCGAGGTTTTTGCCACAGCCAGCCCCAGTAAATGGGAAGCCCTTAAGGCTATAGGCGTGCAACACATTTACAATTCCCGGACGCTGGATTTTGCCGAGCAGGTGATGGCTGATACTAATGGTCAGGGGGTGGATATCGTCCTCAACTCTTTGACAGGAGTTGGGTTTATTGAAAAAAGCTTGTCTGTGCTTGCGCCCAAAGGTCGCTTTTTGGAAATAGCTAAGCGGGATGTGTGGGAAACTGAGCAAGTCCAAGATTTCAAAGCTGATATACTATACCATTTCGTCGATTTACGGCAGATATGTCTGCAACAACCAAAGTTGGTGCAGCCAATACTGCGCCATCTGAGTGAGGAGTTTGCACTAAAGCAGCTCACGCTTCCTCCTCATAAAGTGTTCCCTATCCAAGAAGTAGTTAATGCTTTTCGCTATATGCAGCGAGCCGAACACATTGGCAAGATTATCGTCAGTCAGCCAAAAGAAATAGGTGATGCCGCTTCCCATAGCATGAGCTTCCGTTCCGATAGCAGCTATCTAATTACTGGCGGCTTCGGCGATCTCGGTTTAACAGTAGCTCGTTGGATGGTGGAACGCGGTGCAAGGCATTTGGTGCTGTTAGGACGTAGTGCAGTTAAGCCTGCTGTACAAAGTCAATTAAAGCAGCTAGAACTGTTTGGCGCTCAGATCGTCATCGCTCAAGCAGATGTCTCTGACTACGAGCAAGTGGCTCAGTTGCTGGCATCGCTTGTACAATCCGCACCACCACTGCGAGGAATTATCCACACTGCTGGTGTTTTGGATGACGGCGTACTCAAACAGCTTGACTGGAATCGATTTGCGATCGTTATGGCTCCGAAAATGCAAGGGGCGTGGAATCTACATGTATTAACCCAAAATCTGCCAATAGATTTCTTCGTGTTATTTTCTTCTTGTGGATCTCTACTAGGTTCAGCTGGTCAAGCCAACTATGTAGCTGCTAACGCTTTTCTCGATGCCTTGGCATTTTATCGGCGCTCACTTGGCTTCCCTTGCACAAGCATCAACTGGGGAGCTTGGAGTGAGGTAGGAATGGCAGCGAGAAACCAACAGGTTATTGAGCGGCTGAATCACATAGGAATGGGCGCTATAGCCCCAGAGCAAGGATTACAGGTACTTGAGCAATTGTTTTTAGAACAACCCGTCCGAGTTGGTGTTGTACCTCTTAACTGGTCGCAGTTCCGGGAAGAACAATGGACAACCTCACCATTTTTCACGAATTTCACCAAGGTATCAAAGCAAGAAGCTGCTGTTAAATTTCATCAGCAATTAGAGGCAGCACCAGTCCGGGAACGTAAAGCTCTCTTGGTAGCTCATGTGAGCTCCCAGGTAGCCCAAGTTCTGGGTTGGAATCCCTCGAATCCCGTAGATCAGAGGCGCGGCTTTTTCGAGATGGGAATCGATTCGCTGACATCTATAGAGTTGCGAAACCGCTTGCAAACTAGCTTGGGTTGCTCTCTTGCTTCAACCTTAGTCTTTGACTATCCGACAGTGGAAGAACTTGTCGATTACCTAGTTCAAGAGGTGCTTTCAGCTTTAATCATATCTGACTCAGAGCTTTCGGTTAATTCTTCGGTTGAGCCACAGCAAAAAGAAGCAGAGATGATGAACACTACTCAAGAATTAGATAACAAGGAGAAATCTATAGAGGAAATCGCCAAACAACTTGCTGCACAACTTGGATTTAGCTAAACCGACAAAAATGCCTCCACCCACCGCGTCATACAGCTGATTCATAATATGGCAGTCCTAAATCATCTCTAAAACTCTCTCTTTCTTTCCTTGGCGTTCTTGGCGTTCTTGGCGGTTCCTTCAAAAAAATTTTCCCAACTCCTCCACAGGTTGCAATAACACTAATTAGGGCTTTTGTAACATATAAAATCATAATTTAAGCAGAATATAAT